>JBKHXB010000006.1:0-48370 GCA_046566245.1 Alphaproteobacteria bacterium
TGATCTCATTGTCGATCGCCCGGGCGACGATGTCGCGCGGCGCAAGCTCGGCGCGCTCGTCGTAATCGGGCATGAAACGGTGCCGCGTCTTGGGATTGATCAGCAGCCCGCCCTCGCCGCGAACCGCCTCGGTGATCAGGAAGTTCTTGACCTCCAGATTGTACAGGCAGGTCGGGTGGAATTGCATGAATTCCATGTTTGAGACGCGGCAGCCTGCGCGCCAGGCCATCGCGATGCCGTCACCGGTCGCTCCGCGCGGCGCGGTTGAGAAAAGGTAAGCCCGGCCCGCCCCTCCGCTTGCGAGGATCGTCGCCCGGCCGGTGAGCGTCTCGACCCGGCTGGTCTTGCGGTTGTAGGCGTAAAGGCCGTGAACGTGCCCGCTGGTGGAAAAATCTCCCGCGTGCCGGCCGGTCACCAGGTCGATTGCGACCATGTCCGGGATCAGGGTGATGTTCTCGTGCTTCGCGGCGGCGGCTTCCAGCGCCTGCTGGACCGCTCGCCCGGTTGCATCGGCGACATGGACGATGCGCCTGTGGCTGTGCCCTCCTTCGCGGGTCAGGTGGAGCGCGTTGCCCTCCATTGCGAACGGGACGCCCAGCTCGATCAGCCGCGCGATCGCCCTCGGGGCCTCCGCGACGACATGCTCGACGACCTTGCGGTCGTTGAGCCCGGCGCCGGCGATCATGGTGTCGTTGACGTGCGCTTCGAACGTATCGCCTTCCTCGAGAACCGCGGCAATCCCGCCCTGCGCCCAGTTGGTCGCGCCTTCCGCGATCGCGCCCTTGGCGATCACCCCGACCTTGCGCGTCGGCGCAAGGTTGAGCGCAGCCGTCAGCCCCGCCGCTCCCGAACCGACGACCAGGACGTCGAACTCGCTGCTCATTCCGCCACCAGGCTCAGGAACACGTCCTCGAGGTCGGGATCGCGCGTCTTCACGTCGACGATTTCCAGCCCTTCGGCGCTCAGCGCTCCGAGCACGTCGCCGGCGTTGACCCGGTCCTTGCGATAGCTGATCTCGAGTGTGCGCTCGTCGACCAAAACGACATTGTCGAAACAGCCGGCCTCGGGGACACGCTCCAGGTCGCGGTCGAAGGTCACGACCACCGATTTCTCCTGCGCCTTGGCGACCAGCTCGCGGGTGGGTTCGTTGGCGATCACCCGGCCGTGATTGATGATCGCAATGCGGTCGCACAATTGCTCGGCTTCCTCGAGATAGTGCGTGGTCAGCACGATGGTCACGCCCTGCTCATTGAGCGAGCGCACATAATCCCAGAGCTGGCGTCGAAGCTCGACGTCGACCCCCGCGGTCGGCTCGTCGAGCACGAGGATCGGCGGCGAATGGACCATCGCCTTGGCGACCAGAAGCCGCCGTTTCATTCCTCCCGAAAGGGTGCGCGAATAGGCGTTGGCCTTGTCGGTCAGCCGCATCGCCGCGAGCAGCGCGTCGGTCTGCCGTTCGGCCGGCGGCACCCCGTAGAGCCCGGCCTGGATCTCGAGCGTCTCCCGCGGCGTGAAGAAGGGATCGAAGATGATTTCCTGCGGGACCACACCGATGGAGCGCTTCGCATTGCGCGGGTGCTCGTCGATGTCGAAGCCCCATACGACCGCCTTGCCGGCGGTCTTCATGACCAGCCCCGCGAGAATGTTGATGAGAGTCGACTTGCCCGCGCCATTGGGTCCAAGCAGGCCGAAGATCTGGCCGCGAGGGACATCGAAGCTGACGCCGTCGAGCGCCAGCTTCGGCGCCGCGCCCGAATAGATTTTGGTCAGCGATTCGATGCGGATCGCGGGCTCTGCCTGGGTCATCGCCGCGGGCATAGCCGCCGCCCCGCGGCGAAGGAAGCTTGCGAAGGTAAAGCCGCCCTTAACCCTAAGCGCCAAGGTGATCTTGACGTTAACTGTCTAAACGGCCCCGCGATGTACCGGGCTTACCCTCTCGCCTCGCTGGCCGCGGCGGCGCTGTTCATGGCAGCGCCCGCCGAGCTTCGCGCCGCGCCCGCGATCGAGAGCTCCGGTGCTGAGGCGATCGTGCTCAAGCCCCTGACGCTCCTCAAGGTCGAGGACATGGACTTCGGCGCGCTCTTTCCTTCCGCCAGCGCGGGTACCGCGACGATCGATCCTTTTACCGGGGCGGTCAGCGTCGCCGGTGGAGTTACCTTGGGGCCCGGCCCCACGACCGCCGCCCTGTTCACCGGCGCCGGGACCCGCCGAGCGCCCGTCATCATCCGGCTGCCGAAGAACCCCATCACCCTCACGCGTGTCGGCGGGACCGAGACGATGACCGTCTCCAACTGGACCCTGGATGGCAACTCGACTCGCCAGATCAACGCCTTTGAGGCGTTCGAATTCCGCGTCGGGGGGCGGCTCAACGTCGCCGCCAATCAGGCCGACGGAACCTATGTCGGAAGCTTCGACGTGACGGTCGTCTATCCCTGACGAAAACAGGCTCATGGTTGCGGGGCCTGGTTAAGATCGCGACTACCGACCTCCTTCAATCACTGGTGACGGGCCGCCCGGATAATCCGCCGCAAACGCAGGTGGCGTGAAAGGAAATCCAGGTGGCACATCGCAATCTCATTAGCGCTGGCATTCTCGCGGCCGTCGCGCTTGCCCCCGTGCCGGCGGCTGCGGCGCCCGTGCAGGCACTGACGGACGCCGACGGGCGCGCACTTGTGCTCATCCCTCTAACGCTGACGAAGATCGAGGACCTCGATTTCGGCGGCGTGATCCCGTCGGCGAGCGCCGGGACGGTGACGGTGAACGCGGCGACGGGCGCGAGGACGTTCAGCGGCGGCGCGACTGGAGTCCCGGGCGACGCCGGCAACCGCGCCTATTTCGGAGGCGCCGGGTCTCCGAACCAACAGGTGCTCGTGTCGCTCAGCCCGCCGACCGAGCTGACCAGCGCGGCCGGCGACACGATCACGGTGCTGGGTCTCACGCTCGACGGGCCGCCGATGCGCTCGATCGATCCGGTTGCGCGGACCTTCTTCGTCGGCGTCGGCGGGACCCTGCAGATCGCGGCCGATCAGCCTGCCGGTGACTATAGCGCCGATTTCTGGGTCACAGCCATCTACCAGTGAGTGCAGCGGCGCTTGTCGCCGCTGCACTGCTCTCCTAAGTGGCGGGAATGAACGTTCCGCCGCCACCGGAAGTGTTTCGGGTCAAGGACCTCAAGGTCGCCTGTGACGGCTCGGGCGCCGTCTCGCCCGAGCTCGGGCACCCGCGTGTCTACCTTCGAATCGATCCCGAGGTCGGCTTCGTCGAGTGCGGCTATTGCGACCGGCGATTCATCCTTGAAGGGGGACGGGCGGACATCGGCGGGCAATGACTCCCGACCCGCGCCTGCACCTTTACCGGACGCTCGACCCCGAAGAGGCGCGCAGGCTCGCAGCCCGCCACCTCTCCTCCTGCGACGATGGCGAATTGTTCCTCGAGCATCGCGTAAGCGAGGCTTTCGGTTTCGACGATGGGCGGCTGAAGACCGCGAGCTACGACAGCGCCTCCGGCTTCGGCCTTCGCGGAGTCACCGGCGAGACGACGGCCTTTGCTCACGCCAACGAGATCAGCGCTGAAGCGATCGAGCGCGCAGCCACGACCTTGAAGCTTCTCGACCCGGCCCGCGGCGCGCCGGCGCCGCCGCCGCAGCGCACCAACCAGGCGATGTACGCGCCCGACAATCCGCTCGGGGAAGTCCCGTTCGCCGACAAGGTCGCGCTCTGCCAGAAGATCGACGCCGCCGCCCGTGCCCGCGACCCGCGTGTCGCGCAGGTCAGCGTCGCGCTTTCGGCGAGCTGGCGCGTGATCGAGATCATCCGCGCCGACGGTTTCGTCGCTTCCGACGTCCGGCCGCTGGTCCGGCTGGGCGTCCAGATCGTCGCTGCCGATGGCGGGCGTCGGGAGAGCGGCCACTTCGGTTGTGGCGGCCGCCATCTCTACGACCGGCTGTTCGCGCCCGAAACCTGGAACCGGGCGATCGACGAAGCGCTCGCCCAGGCGCTCGTCAACCTGCGGTCCGAGGCCGCGCCGGCAGGAGAGATGCCGGTCGTGTTGGGTCCGGGCTGGTGCGGCTCCAGGAGGCCGATGTCGACGTTTCCGGGGAGCACCGCCTTGAACTCGTCGCCGCCGAGCCGGCCAACCTGGCCATGCTCGCCCATCACGGATTTCAGCCGCTCGGCGACCTGGCGCAGAAGCGCGTCGCCTATCGGATGTCCGAGCGTGTCGTTGACGTTCTTGAAGCGATCGAGGTCGATCAGGAAGAGGCTGCAGCCCTTCTGCCGATGGGCGGCATTGCGGAGCGCTTCTTCCAGGGTCTGCCGCATCATCGCCCGGTTGGGGAGGCCGGTCAGCGAATCGAAGCGCGCCAGCCGGGTGATCTCTTGCTCGCTGCGCCGCTGCTCGGTGAGGTCGGTGCCTATCCCCCGGAAGCCTAGGAATCGGCCGCGGTCATCGAACACCGGGTTTCCGGAAAGCGACCAGTGAATGTCCTGGTCGCTTGCCGCCCGGACGATCACGTCCGAGAAGGGGAACCGCGCCGAGAGATGGAAGCCGAGTGTCTTGCGTTCTTCCGTCGACCGGTCGCCGTCGGTATCGACCGACAGCAGGTCCGTGAACTGGCGTCCCAGCAGCTCGGCCGGCTCACAGCGGAAATCGTCCGCCAGCTGCTGCGATACGTAGGACAAGGTGCCCTCGGCGTTCGTCTCCCAGAACCAGCCGCGGCCGCTGTTTTCAAACTCGTCGACGAAGGTGAGTGCCTTCCGGGCTTCCGCGTCGAGGTTCAGCCGGCGCCGGCCCGCGGCAATCATGGTTCGCGCCGCGGTGACACTGTAACCAATGAGCAGGAACGAGAGAATCGCAACGCCGAATGGGACGAGCGGTGAATCGGAGAACAACCCGGTGCTGGCTGTCGCGGTGAAGGCGTTGACCACCGCGAGCGGGGGAGAGGCGACGCAGACGATAGCCGACATCGCAATTCCTGCGCCGATCGAGAAGAACACCGCTTCTGGAGCTTCCGGAGCATTGAGTGTTATCGCCACCCCGAACAAGGCCCACAGGGCCCCGGACGCTCCCAGGTAGACGCACATTCCCCGCGACACGGTCTGAGGGGAGAGTTCGAGCTTGTCGCGCCACTGCAAGGCGACTGCTGCGACTGCGTCAAGCAGCAGGACCAGCAGCAATGGGATGAGCGGATTGGTGAGCTTTGCAAGCAAGGCGACGTGAGGATGCGTCGCGAGGCAACTCAGCCCCAACAGCAAGTGCGTACTGCCAAGCAGCAGGGCGGAAGGATCGACCGCCGCGACTCGGGCCTCGCTCAGCGACTCGTCTCCGGGAGAATCTGCCGCCGCGAGATCGAACCACAGGGCCTCGCGAACCGAAGCGCGCTCGGGCGTTCCGGATGGAGATTGCCCCACTGCCTTGGCGAACCGGGTGCGTGCCATAACCACCTTGGATGGCGGAAGGCCGCTCGCCCCCCGCGCGCACGGTCTTAAATCAGCGCCACTGACCGCGCGGCAAAGGAAGATGGTAAACGCGCCGTTTAGCTACGCTGGCTCGAGAGGAAGGAAATCCGGCACCGAGAGATAGCGCTCGCCGGTGTCGTAGTTGAAGCCGAGCACGCGCGCGCCCGGAGCAAGCTCGGGCAATTTCTTCGCGATCGCAGCCAGGGTCGCGCCTGAGGATATGCCCACCAGCATGCCTTCCTCGCGCGCCGCGCGGAGCGCCATCGCCTTGGCTTCGTCGGCTCCGACCTGGATGACGCCGTCGAGCACGGCGACGTCCAGGTTTGCCGGGATGAAGCCGGCGCCGATGCCCTGGATTGGATGGGGCGAAGGCTCGCCGCCGCTGATGACCGGCGACAGCTCAGGCTCGACCGCGAACACCTTGAGGTCCGGTCAGGCAGCCTTGAGCACGTGGGCGCAGCCGCTGATGTGCCCGCCGGTCCCGACGCCGGTAATCAACACGTCGATGGGCGCGTCGCGGAAATCGCTGAGGATTTCCTGCGCGGTGGTACGTTCATGGACTTCGACATTGGCCGGATTGTCGAACTGCTGCGGCATCCAGGAACCGGGAATCTCCGCGAGCAGCTCCTGGGCGCGGGCGATCGCGCCCTTCATGCCTTTCTCGCGCGGAGTGAGCTCGAACTTGGCGCCATAGGCGAGCATCAGGCGCCGCCGCTCGACGCTCATGCTGTCGGGCATGACTAGGACCAGCGGATATCCCTTGACCGCGGCGACCATCGCCAGCCCGATCCCGGTATTGCCTGACGTCGGCTCAATGATCGTTCCGCCGGGCTTGAGCTTGCCGGAGCGCTCCGCGGCCTCGACCATCGACAAGGCGATCCGGTCCTTGATCGAAGCGGCGGGGTTGGACCGTTCGGACTTGATCCAGATCTCGGCATTGTCGCCGAACAGCCGGTTGATCTGGATATGCGGCGTGTTGCCTATCGTCTCGAGGATATTTGCGGCCTTCATGGCAACTGTTCTCCTGGTTGATTCAGTTGGTTAGGCGCCGCCTGCGATGACCGCTTCCTGAGGCGGCGGCTCCCGCGGGGGCTCGAAGGTTCGGGCGCGACGGAGCTCCGGGAAAAGGCCCGCCCACAGCAAGGTGACTGTGATTGCCGCGATGCCGCCTCCGACAGTCGCGGCGACTGGTCCGAGCAGTGCGGCTGCGAAACCGCTCCTCGTCTCGCCGAGCTCGTTGGAAGCCGAAATCGCAAGCGTCGAGGCCGCGCTTACCCGACCGCGCATCGCATCGGGCGTGTGGAGCTGGATCAGCGACTGGCGGATATAGACTGAGAACATGTCCGCGGCCCCGAGCAGGGTCAGCATCGCGAGCGAGAGCGGATACCAGGTCGAGAACCCGAACACAGCGGTCGCCGCGCCGAACACGACGACGGCGGTGAGCATCTTCACGCCGACATTGGTCTTGATCGGCCGGAAGGAAAAGAAGATGGCCGTCAGGGTCGCGCCGACCGCCGGCGCGGCGCGCAGCGGCCCCAGTCCCTCGACTCCGACCTCCAGGATGTCGCGGGCATAGACGGGAAGCATCGCCGTCGCACCGCCAAGCAGGACCGCGAACAGGTCGAGCGTGATCGCTCCGAGCACCAGCCGGTTGCGGCCGACATATTGCAGGCCTTCGATCATCCGCTTGATCGGCTTTCCAGGCTCGATTTTCGTTCGTTTCACCGGTCCGATGAGGAACAGGCAAAGCGTTGAAAAGGCGAACAGCGCCGCGCTGAAGCCGTAGGCGTAGTGGGGGACGATGTCGTACAGGACGCCGCCGATGGCGGGGCCAAGGATAGCGCCGGTTTGCCAGGCGGTCGAGCTCAGGGCGATTGCCCTCGGCAGCAGATCCCGCGGGACGAGATTGGGCGCGAGGGCGCCGAGCGCCGGACCGGCGAAGGCGCGCGCCACCCCCAGGAGGGCGGCGACGGCGAACAGGATCGGCAGGCTGACCGCCCCGCTCCAGGTCGCCCACAGCAAGACCGCGGCGCACGCGAGCTCGAGGATCAGGACTCCCCGCGCCACGTGACGCCGGTCGAAGCGGTCCGCGACCCAGCCGCTGACGGGGGTCAACACGAACAAGGGCACGAACTGGACGAGGCCGATCAGCCCCAGCTGGAAGGCCGCCTCGCGGATGCCCATCGTCGCCCGGGCGATGTCATAGACCTGCCAGCCGATGACGATCACCATTGCCATCTGCGCGATCGTGGTCATCAGCCGCGCCAGCCAGAAGGCGCGGAACGCCGGGATCCGAAGCGGTTCGGGCAGCAGGCTCATGTGTCAGCGGCCCTAGCCAAGGAATCCGGATTCGCTAAGCTCCAATGCGATGGCGAAAGCGAAGAGCAGATACGTGTGCCAGGCCTGCGGGTCGGTGAGCAGCCGCTGGCAGGGGCAGTGCCCCGACTGCGCGGAATGGAACACCCTCGTTCAGGAAGCGGCCGAGGTGACGAGCATCTTCGCCGCCAAGCACAACCTCCAGGGCGGCGGGCGCAAGATCGATCTGGTCGGGCTGGACGCGCCAGCGGCGCTTCCGGAACGGATCGTCAGTGAAGTCGCCGAGTTCGACCGCGCCATCGGCGGCGGGATCGTGCCGGGGTCCGCGATGCTGGTCGGCGGCGACCCGGGAATCGGCAAGTCGACGCTGCTTTTGCAGATCGGCGCGAAGCTCGCGGCCGTCGGTCGCAGCGTGGTTTACGTCTCGGGCGAGGAATCGGCGGAGCAGGTGCGGCTTCGCGCGCTCCGGCTTGGCCTCGGCGGTGCGCCGGTCCGGCTCGCCGCCGCGACATCGGTCCGCGACGTCCTGACGACCATGGGGGAGGGTGACCCGCCCGATCTGCTGGTCATCGACTCGATCCAGACCATGCACTCCGACCTGATCGAGGGCGCGCCCGGAACCGTAAGCCAGGTCCGCGCCAGCGCGCAGGAGCTCGTGCGCTTCGCCAAGGAGCGCGGAACCGCGGTCGCGCTGGTCGGCCACGTGACGAAGGATGGAAGCATCGCGGGCCCGCGCGTGCTCGAACACTTGGTCGACACGGTGCTGAGCTTCGAGGGCGAGCGCAGCCATCAGTACCGGATCCTGCGCGCGCTCAAGAACCGCTTTGGCGGGACCGACGAGATCGGCGTCTTCGCGATGGAGACGGAGGGGCTGAGCGAGGTCCCGAACCCCTCGGCCCTGTTCCTGACGCGCCGCGGCGAGCCGGTCAGCGGGACGAGCGTTTTCCCGGCGCTCGAAGGCTCGCGGCCGGTGCTGGTCGAGATCCAGGCGCTGACCGTGCGCCTCGCGAGCGGAGCCACGCCGAGGCGGGCGGCGGTCGGCTGGGACAGCGGCCGGCTTGCGATGATCCTCGCAGTGCTCGAGGCGCGCTGTGGCCTCAGCTTTGGGGCGGCGGAGGTCTATCTCAACGTCGCTGGCGGCTATCGGCTCAGCGACCCGGCGGCGGATTTGGCCGTCGCGGCCGCATTGGTCTCGGCGCTGTCGGAACGGCCAATCCCGTCCGAAGCGGTCGTTTTGGGCGAAGTTGCGCTTTCTGGCGAAATCCGGCCCGTCGCCCATGCCCCGCTGCGGCTCAAGGAATCCGCCAAGCTCGGCTTCGAGCAGGCCTGGGTGCCCAAGGAGGTGAAGCCGGTGGACGGCATCCGCCTCGCCCATTTCGCCAACCTGCGCGCGCTGGTGGACCAGGTGCTGGGTCGCTAGTTCTCAGCGAGCCGACCCCAGGCGGACGATCGCGACGGCCGCCGCGGCGACGGCGACCACCAATGCCAGCCAGGGCCAGAAGGTCCTTGCCGGCACCTGCGCCGGTGGCTTGGACACAGCCTCCTCGGACTTCGCCGGTTCCGCAGCGTTCTCGCCGGACGCCGCCACGTGCTGAGACCGGGTGGCACCTGCTTGCGTGACCCGCTCCGCTTTTGGTTCCTCATGTCTGAAGTTCAGCCGAAAGGCCGAGCTTCCGTCGGTCGTGACGCCGCTGATCGCGCGTGCAAGCTTTCCGGACGCCGGGCCGGCGATGATGATTCCCGAAGACGTCGCTTCGGCGTGGCCTCTTGCCGTCTCGAAAGCATCATTGTCGTCCGGGAAGAACTGCGCTGTCCGAACGTTCAGGCGCACCGCCCCCGGCAAGGCGAGGCGTATGGTCTTGCCATCGCTGCTGAACGTGCCGGGCGGTGCCGTGCGAGGAAGCCTGGCCAAAGCGGCTCTGAGCATCGGCCAGTCCGGCCCCTTGCCGCCATCGCCGACGGTCAGGTCGAGCGCGAGCGTTGCGTTTAGGGGCACGCACATCGTTGCCGTGCACGCGGCCCAGTTCAGTTGCGCCTTTACCGGGATCGCGGTTCCTGCCGCCAGCCCTCTCGGAACGGTCATTCGCGAGATCAGGACATGCTCGCCCTCGTGGACGTAGCTGCTGATCCCGTCGGCGATCAGCAACACGGGCGCTGGATGTTCCAATGGTCCGAACGTAACCCCTTGCGGGGCGGCCCAGCGCACGGTCGTCGCAAACCCCGCGTCGCCAGGATTACTCCAGTAGCCGTGCCAGCCAGGCTTCGGCTTCATCCTGATGCCGACGAGGATCGTACGGCCGGGCGCAGGCGCCGGGCTCTCGGCGATAAGCTCGGCGGTCATGTACCGGGCCGGGTCGGCGGCCAGCGAAACAGTTGCAGCGCTCGCCAACAGCACCGCAAGCAGGAGCCGAATGAAGGCCATATCAGCGCCGGCCGCGCTGGTCCGCGCTCGTTCCTTTTGACTTCTGCCGCGCTTCCTTGACGCTCTCTTCAAAGTCCTTGAGCGTCATTCCCCCGAAGCTCTGAACATCTCCGATAATGAAGCCGGGCGTCCCGTCCAGCCCCAGCATATCCGCCTGCTCGTAATTGCGAGCGAGAAGCTCCTCGATGTCCTGCGAGTGCAGCTCAAGGTCACGCTGAAGTCGGTTCCAATCGACTCCCGCTTTTCTCGCAGCGGCTTCGATCTTCTCGTCGGTCAGGGGGCTGGGCGTGGTGAGAAGCGCATCGTGAAAGGCCAGATGCTTGCCCTGATACTTGCTTGCGATCGCCAACCTGGCGGCGCGCTCCGAAGCCGGGCCGAAGATCGGCCAGTCACGAAAGATGACTCGGACCTTCTTGTCCTTTGCAAGTAATTGCTTGAGCGGCTCGTGTGATGCGCGGCAGGCAGGGCACTGGTAGTCGAGGTACTCGACAATCGTAACGTCGAAGCCTGTTGGAGCAATCATCGGTGCGTCAGGGTCTTCCGTAAAGAAGCGCCGCGCCTCTTCGATGGGGACGTCGTCGGCGGGGGGAGGCACGATGGTCGCCTGGAGAGCGCTCGCGCAGACCAGCACAGGAATTGCAAACATAAGCGAACGCAACGATCGAATCACTCTGGTCTCCTGGTGGGTGAGGGCCGCCGAGCAGCGTGCGAACACTTCCCCAGCCTCCGCCGCATTGCAATTGAAAACCTTTCGGGAAAGACAAGCTGTTCGCGCTGAGCGACGAGGTGCGATGGGAGAAGGGCTGGCGTCATCCCAAACCCTCCGCTAGCCGCAGCTTCGCCATGAGCGCGCTCGACATCTTCGTCATCCTCCTCCTGCTCGGCGGCGGCGCGGTCGGCTTCGTCCGCGGCTTCGTCTACGAGGTCCTATCGTTGCTTGCCTGGATCGCGTCGATCGCGATGATCAAGCTGTTCCACGCGCAACTGACCACCGGCCTGGCCGGGCCGGTCGGTACCGACGAGGGCGCTGCGGTGCTCGCCTTCGCCTTGCTGTTCGTCCCCACCTTCCTGATCGTGAAGATGATGGCGCGCTCGATCGGCATGAAGACGCGGCGCTCGTTGCTCGGGCCGGTCGACAAGGTGCTCGGCGGCGGCTTCGGGGTGGTTAAGGGACTGCTCGCGGCGACGCTCTTCTTCCTGTTCGCGAACCTCGCGACCGACCTCGTTTACGGGGCCGATGCCGAGCGGCCCGAATGGATGACCAGCTCGCGCACCTATCCTTTGCTCAATGCCAGCGGCCGCGCGATCGTTGATTGGGTCGAGACAAGGCGGAGCGGCGGCGAGGCAGAGACGCAGCGATGATCCGTCTCTACGATACAATGGCGCGCGAGAAGCGCGACTTCGTTCCCGCCGACCCGAAGCGCATCACCATGTATGTGTGCGGACCGACGGTCTACGGGCGCGCCCATATCGGCAACGCCAGGCCCGCGGTGGTTTTCGACACGCTCGCCCGATTTATCAGGCACGAGTTCGGCGCTGACAGCCTCGTCTATGCGCGCAACGTCACCGACGTCGACGACAAGATCATCGCCGCGGCGGAGGAGGAAGGTGTCGACCCGCAGGTGATCACCGAGCGGTACGAGCGCCACTATCTCGAGGACATGGGCGCTCTCGGGGTCGCGGTGCCGGACATCGCGCCCCACGCGACACAGGAAATTGGCCCGATGATCGCCATGATCGAGGCGCTGATCGCCAAGGGGCACGCCTACGAGGCCGAGGGCCACGTGCTCTTCTCCGTGCCAAGCGATCCCGGCTACGGAGCGCTCAGCCGCCGCGATCGCGATGCGATGATCGCCGGGGCTCGCGTCGAAGTTGCCCCCTACAAGCGCGATCCGGCCGACTTCGTCCTGTGGAAGCCGAGCGCCGAGGGCGTGATCGGATGGGATTCGCCCTGGGGCCGCGGCCGACCGGGCTGGCACCTCGAATGCTCGGCAATGATCGAGCGGCACCTCGGCGAGACGATCGACATTCACGGCGGCGGGCTCGACCTCATCTTCCCGCACCATGAGAACGAGATCGCCCAGAGCCGCTGCGCGCATGGCGGTGCTGCGCTCGCCCGCTACTGGGTGCACAACGGCTTCGTCGACATGGGCGCCGAGAAGATGTCGAAGAGCCTCGGCAACATCATCACCGTCGGGGACCTGCTGGCCGCGGGCCACAAGGGCGAGACGCTTCGGCTGGCTTTGCTGTCGGCCCATTACCGCCAGCCGCTGCCCTGGACGGATTCGCTTGTCGCGCAATCCAAGAACATGTTGGATCGCCTCTACAGACGTGTAGACGAGGTAACGCCAAGCGAACCTGACCAAACGTTTGTCGCAAGCCTGTTAGACGATCTGAACACGCCTGGCGCCCTTGCGCGTCTGATGGAGTTGCGCGAGCCGGAGGTCGTAAAGGCAAGCGCCAATTTGATTGGCTTACTGACCAAGACTCGGCGGGAATATGAGACGCAGGTCATTAAGCCGCCGATGGTTATCAATGATCCAAAGTTCTTCTCGCACTCCATCGCCCTCGCGCTCACTGAAGAACAGATCGAGGCCCGCATCGCCGAGCGCGCCGAGGCGAAGAAGAACCGCGACTTCGCGACCGCCGACCGCATCCGAGACGAGCTGAAGGCGGAAGGGATCGTCTTGGAGGACACGCCGTCCGGCACCACATGGCGACGGGAATGATGCTCTTTGTCCTTCGTCATTCCCGCGAAAGCGGGAATCCCGCTTTGGTTTTTTGCCTTGGCGTAAGGCGGCGCAACCCCCGCTTTCGCGGGGGTGACGACAGGTGGATGGCAGGTCGCGAATGAACGCGCCGCTCTACACGACCGAGATCCTGCGGCTCGCCGCCTCCTTGCGGCCGCCCGCCGAGGACTTCGGTCCCGTGGACTGCGCCGCCATGCGACGGTCGCCGACCTGCGGCAGCACTGTCACGGTGTTCGTCAAGCTCGATCCGGAAGGGCGGATCGCCGACATCGCTCAGGACGTCAGCGCCTGCGCGTTCGGCCAGGCGTCGGCAGCCCTGGTCGAGGCATCGGCCCCCGGCCGTGCCCGCGAGGACGTCACGACCGCGCTCGCGGAGCTTTCCAGCTGGCTGTCGGGGCAGCGCGACGTGCCGCCGTCCTGGCCGGGCTTCGAGGCGCTCGCGCCCGCCCGATCGCGCAAGTCCCGGCACGGTGCGATCCTGCTTCCCCTTCGGGCGCTAGCCGCGGCGATGGAAGGGGCCGGGTGAACGCGGCCACCGAGGCCGCCGAGGCGACGACGGCGCTCCTCGAAAGCGGCGCCATCATGCTCGGCGCGGCGCTGCTCTCCGTCATCCTGTTCCGCAAGCTCCGGCTTGGTGCGACTCTTGGCTATATCGTTGCAGGAGCACTGATCGGCCCGCAGCTTCTCGGGCTGGTCCGCGACCCGGAGCAGCTGCTCAGCATCGCCGACATTGGCATTGCCCTGTTGCTGTTCATCGTCGGGCTCGAGCTTCGTCCGAACCGGCTCTGGCGGCTTCGCAACGATATCTTCGGGCTCGGGCTCGCCCAAGTCGTCTTGTGCGGGCTTGCGATCGCGGCGCTCCTCCACCTCGCGCTCGGCCTGTCCGTCCAGGCGGCGCTCGCGATCGGTCTTCCGCTCGGACTGTCT
This sequence comes from Alphaproteobacteria bacterium, assembly GCA_046566245.1. Classification (GTDB taxonomy): domain Bacteria; phylum Pseudomonadota; class Alphaproteobacteria; order Sphingomonadales; family Sphingomonadaceae; genus Sphingomicrobium. The sequence continues at coordinate 13,872 of JBKHXB010000006.1, forward strand.
TCGACTGCGCAGGTGCTGCCGATGCTCCGCGCGGACAACGATCTCAACACGCCCCAAGGCGAACGCGCCTTTTCGATCCTGCTGTTCCAGGACCTGTCGATCGTCCCGATGATCACGATCATCGCGGCGATGGCGCGGGTCCCGCCCGACCCAGACGCTCCGACGGGATGGACGCTTGCCTTCTACACCTTGGCCGCGGTCGTCGGGCTGGTCCTTGCGGGGCGCTGGGTGCTCAACCCCATGTTCCGGCTGGTCGGGCGCCTCGGCGAGCGGGAATTGTTCGTCGTGGCCGGCCTGTTCACCGTGGTCGGCGCTTCGGCGCTGATGCATTCGCTTCACTTGTCGGTGGCTCTCGGCGCGTTCGTCGCGGGCGTGATGCTCGCGGAATCACCCTACCGGCACGAGGTCGAAAGCGACGTCGAGCCCTTCCGGTCGGTCCTCCTCGGCCTGTTCTTTCTTTCCGTCGGAATGCTCCTCGACTTGTCCGTAATCGCCGAGCGGCCGCTGTTCGTTCTGGCAATCGCCGCGGCGGTTATCGTGGCGAAGGCCGTGCTTATCGCCTTTCTCGCCAGGCTGTTCGGCAACAACTGGCCGCGCAGCGTTCGCCTCGGGCTCCTGCTCAGCCAGGCGGGCGAATTCGGCTTCGTGCTTTTCAGCCAGGCGACCACTGCCGGGCTCATCCTTCCCGAGGCCGCATCCCTGTTCGGGGCCGTCGTTACTCTGTCTATGGCGGCGACGCCGTTCCTGATGCGGCTGACAGAATGGCTGGAGAGGCGGGAAGAGCGGGTCGTCGAAGGCCTGGAGGGACCCGAACATTCGCCTGAAACAAGCGCCATCGTCGTCGGCTACGGCCGCTTCGGCCAGACGGTCGCGCAAATGCTGATGGCGAAGGGGATCCCGCTGACAATCATTGACCGGAAGCCGAGCCAGATCGAGCTTTCGAAGGAATTCGGGACCAAGGTCTATTATGGCGACGGCCTGCGCCTCGATCTCCTGAGAACGGCTGGAGCGGACACGGCTTCGGTCATCGCGTTCTGTAACGACAATGACGGCGGCGAGATGACGCGAGAGAATTTGAAAGCCGTCCTCGAAGCCTTCCCGCAAGCCTCCGTCATGGTGCGCGTCTTCGACCGGCTGCACCTGATGGCACTTCGCGACCTGGATCTCGCGGCGGCGCAGCGGGAGCTGTTCGAAAGCGCCGTCGTGATGGGCAAGGCCGCTCTTCGGGCAAGCGGCATCCCCGCAGCCGAGGTCGAGCGAGTCGAGCGCGAATACAGGCTACGCGATTGTGAGCGGCTGGAACGACAAAGCGCCAGCGGCGACCTTCACGCGGGATGGGAGCGGTCGTTCATTTCCGGCCCGTTGCCGGACGAGCCAGGAACCGAAGGGCCTCCTGTCCCCGAATCGAGATAGTCCTCGATCGCCTTGAGGATCGCCTCGACGACGTCCTTGTGGGCACCGCCGCCGCTCGGCACGCGGATATGCGCTTCGGCATAGGCGGGGCCGCGTTGTTCGGCGAGGCGTTCCAGCGTCGACTTGCGGTCTCCATTGCGTAGCAGCGGCCGGGTGTCGCGGCGTCCGGTACGGTCGGCCAGGATGTCGATGGGCGCGTCCAGCCATATTGTGATCGCGCGCTCGTTCAGGAGCTTTCGGGTGCGCGGGTCGACATAGGCGCCGCCGCCCGTCGCAATCACCCGGATATCGCCGTCGACCAGCCGCGCGACAAGCCGCCGCTCTCCGTCCCGGAAGTCGGCTTCCCCATAGCGTTCGAATATCTCTGCCGCCGAATAGCCGGCCGCGTCCTCGATCGCGTCATCCGTATCGACAAAGGGCAGGCCCAGGCGCTTGGCCAGCCTTCTGCCCACGGTCGACTTGCCCGCGCCCATCAGGCCCACCAGCACGATCGGTCTGTCCAGCCGGTGCGTAAGCCTGTGCATCGCGGGGGCTATACAGCGGGCCCGAAGGTCGGGCAAAAGCCCGTGCTCCCCGGGATCTCAGCGGAAGGGCCGATGTCGCGCATCATATTCCTGATCATAATCATCCTCATCATTGCAGGAGGGCTTGTGTTTCTGTCCAGCCAGGCGCGTGAGGTCCCGACGCAGCCGGTCGAAGTGGACGTGACCAATGAAGCCGGCCGCTAAGAGCATCCTGCTTCTCGGCGCCGCGCTGGCGCTCGCGCTTCCCGCCATCGCGCAGGTCCAGAATTCCGTGACGACCGCCCCGGCGCCGTCGGCCACGCCAACGAGTCCGCCGGTCGCGCCGCAGCCATCGCCAGCGCCCCAGTCCTCGGGCGCGCAAACGAGCGCTCCGCTTGAAAGCGACGCGGTCGAAGTCGACGACGAAGAGCTGGCCTTCCAGCCGCCGCCCCCTCCGATCGAATATCCCAGGCACGCGCGCCGCAACCCGTTCGTCGCCGGGGCGCTGGACCCGGTCCAGGCCGGGCTCGGCGACGCGCCATGGGGCCAGGCGAGCGGCGTATTCCTTTCAACCCTGATGCGGCGGATGGACACGCCGCTGGCTTCGCGCTGGGCGCATATCGCGCTTCGCAACGCGCTGCTTGCGAGCGGCCATTCCCCCGGCGGCGTCAACCCGGTTGACTGGGCGGCCGAGCGCGCGTGGCTTTTGCTGCGGCTTGGCGAGGCGGACGCCGCGCGCATGGTCGTCAGCGCCGTCGACACGGACCGCTTCACGCCGAAGATGACCCAAGTGGCGGTCCAGACGGCGCTCGCCAACTCCGATCCGCTCGGGCTTTGCGGGATGGGCGACCGCATCGGCAAGGCGGAGCCCCGCATCGCTCCGCTCGTCCAGGCGATCTGCTCCGCCTTGAACGGCGAGGCGGAATCGGCGGCAGCCCAGATCGATTCGGCGCGGCGGCGCGGCACGGTCGGCGGAATCGACCTCGCGCTCGCCCAGAAGGTCGTCGGCGCCGCATCAGACACCGGGACTGCCGCGACGATCGAGTGGGAGCCGGTGGATGCGCTCACTGCCTGGCGCTACGGACTGTCGACAGCGACCGGGATGAGCCCGCCCGAACGGCTCATCGACCGGGCCTCGCCGCAGCTTCGTGCCTGGTATGCGCGCGCGCCGCTGATCCCGTTCCAGGACAGGCTGGACTCCGCCCGCATCGCCACCGGCCTCGGTGTTTTCTCGTCGCAGTCGCTGGTCGACTTCTATTCCTGGATTTACGACGCCACCGACCCGAACGACCTCAGCGGCACGGACGCCTGGCAATTGCGGCTTGCGTTCACCGCCAATGGCGCCGAGCAGCGGCTCGCGGCCATGCGCCGACTGTGGGGGCAGGGCGACAGTCGCATCGACCGGGAGGCGTCGCGGGCGATGCTGGGGCTCGCCGCGGCCCGCATCGTCCCCGATGCCGACCTTCAAGCCGACGCGCCTGACCTGATCGCATCCATGCTCGCTGCCGGCCTCGACCGGTATGCGCTGCGCTGGGCCAACGCCGTTCGCCAAATGGATGACGAGCAGGCGGACCGCGCCTGGGCCATGCTCGCTCTGGCCGCGCCGGAAGGAGCCGACATCGACCTGAGCGTCGGCCGGATCAACGCGTTCGTTGGCCGCGACGAAAGCGAGGGCATGAGGCGCAGCGCCTTCTTGGTCGCGGGGCTCCTTGCCCAGGGCAAGCTCGCCGCCGGCGCCGCCTCGCGCCTCAACAGCCGCTACCGGCTGCGAATCGAGCGCGGCTCGCCGCTCACACAGCTGCTCGACGCGGCCGCGCGCCGCCGGCAGCCGGGGAGCGTCCTGGTGCTGGCCGCGGCGGGCCTCCAGGCGCGCGACTGGGATTCGGTGCCGGCCTCGCACTTGTTCCACGCGGTCATGGCGATCCGGAACACCGGCCAGGACTTCGCTGCCCGGATGGTCGCGGCCGAGGCGCTGGCGCGGACCTGACGTGGTCGAATCCGACCGCGCGCTGGTCGATCGCTTCCTCGACATGCTCGCGGCCGAGGCAGGGGCGTCGCCGAACACCATCGCCGCCTATCGGAACGACCTTGAAAGGTCCGCAGCGGACCTCGGCTGTCCGCTCGGCAATGCCCGACGCGACGAGCTCGGCGCGCTCGGCCAGCGCTGGTCGGGACTGGCAGCCTCGACCGTGGCCCGGCGTTCCTCCGCGCTCAGGCGATTTTACCGCTTCCTTGTCGACGACGGGCTTCGAAGTGACGACCCTTCCGCAGCGCTTCCGCAGCCGAGGCTGCAGCGCCCGCTCCCGCGCGTGCTCTCGGAGGCCGACGTCGAGGCCATCTTCGCTTCCGCGCAGGACAAGGCGGCGAGCGGCGAGCCCCTCTCACAGCGCAACCTGGCCTTGCTGGAGCTGCTCTATGGCTCGGGCCTCAGGGCAAGCGAGGTGATCTCGCTTCCGCGCGGAGCGGTCCGGCCCGGCCAGCCCTTCCTGATCCTGCGGGGCAAGGGCGACAAGGAGCGGCTCGTGCCAATTTCGAGCAGGGCTGAAAGCGCGGTGAAGGACTGGCTCGCCAACGTCCCGGCCTCCAGCGCCTGGCTGTTTCCGAGCGGGAAGAAGCATTTGAGCAGGGTGCGCCTGTTCCAGCTTGTGCGCGCCATGGCGGCCGACGCGGGGATCCCACCCGACCGCATCAGCCCGCACGTGCTCCGCCACGCCTTCGCCACGCACCTGCTTTCGGGCGGTGCGGACTTGCGGGTCTTGCAGGCGCTGCTTGGTCATGCCGACATCGCGACCACGCAAATCTACACGCACGTCGATGCCGCGCGGCTGGTGAAGCTGGTCAACGAGCGCCACCCGCTCGCGGACCGCAATCGTTGACGGTGCGGCTGGCCCGTCCTACCCGCCGCTCCCGATGCTGACCTATCTCGACTTCGAAAAGCCGATCGCCGAGCTGGAGGCGCGCGTTCGCGACCTCAAGGAAATGGCCGACAATGGCGACATCGACATCCAGCCGGAGGTTGACAAGCTCGAGGCCAAGGCGGCCAGGTTGCTCACCGAGACCTATTCCAAGCTTTCGCCTTGGCAGAAGGCGCAGGTCGCACGCCACCCGGAAAGGCCGCACTTCAAGGACTATGTCGCCGGCCTGACCGAGGACTTCATGCCGCTGGCCGGCGACCGTTCGTTCGGCGAGGACCCCGCCATCATCGGCGGCTTCGCCCGAATCGACGGGCGCAAGGTCATGCTGATCGGCCATGAGAAAGGCGAGGACACGGCCTCGCGGCTCAAGCACAATTTCGGGATGGCCAAGCCCGAAGGCTATCGAAAGGCGGTCCGGCTCATGCGGCTCGCCGACCGTTTCGGGCTGCCGGTGGTCACGCTCGTCGACACGCCGGGCGCTTTCCCGGGCGTCCAGGCCGAGGAGCGCGGCCAGGCCGAGGCCATCGCCCGCTGCACCGAGGAATGCCTCGAGCTCAAGGTTCCGCTGATCGCCGCGATCGTCGGGGAAGGCGGGTCCGGCGGCGCGGTCGCGATCGCCACCGCCAACCGCGTGCTGATGTTCGAACATGCCGTCTATTCCGTCATCTCGCCCGAAGGCTGCGCCTCCATCCTGTGGCGCACGGCCGACAAGGCGGCCGACGCTGCCGAAGCGATGCGGATCACGGCCAACGATTTGCTCGCCCTTGGCGTCATCGACCGGATCGTGCCGGAGCCGGTCGGGGGAGCGCATCGCGACCATGAGGCCGCTTTTGGCACATTGAAGTCAGCCATCCTCGAGGAGCTAAAGGGCTGCTCGGCGATGAAGCCGGCACAGCTGCTCAAGCAGCGCCGCGCCAAGTATCTCGCGATCGGCTGACCGCCGGGAAGGGTCGAAGGCCCGGAACCACCGCCAGTCATGTACCGTTCAAAACCGCGGCGTAACTTTTCCCGAAAAACGCGAGAGGTACGATGCGTAAGCCACTGATGTGGATTTCTGCCGGCGCACTGCTGCTGTCTTCGACGGCGGTCACTGCCCAATATCCCGTCCGCACGCTCGACCCGCGGCTGGTCGCGGCAGCCCAGCGCGAGCATGCCGAGATCGTCCAGGAATATGGTGGCGCCGAGGGAGGCGAGCGCGCCGCTTATGTCAGCGCGGTTGGTCAGAGGGTCGCGGCCCAGTCGGGTGTCGCGAACCCCGGCGTGTCTTACCGGTTCACGGTCCTCAACACAGCGGTCGAAAACGCCTTCGCTCAGCCCGGCGGCTACATCTACGTCACGCGCCAACTCATGGGCCTCCTCGACAACGAATCGGAGCTCGCGTTTGCGCTCGCCCACGAGGTGGCGCACGTCGCCGCGGGCCACGCCCAGGCGCGCCAGCAGGTCATGCGACGCAATTCCATCGGCGGGATTTTGGGCGCCATCTTCGGAAGCTACATCGGCGGCGGGCTCGGCAACGCCATCGCCCAAATGTCGCAGCGGAGCGCCAAGCTTCGAATCCTCAGCTTCTCCCGCGAGCAGGAGTACCAGGCGGACACGCTTGGCCTGGGCTATCTCATCCGCGCCGGCTATGACCCCGCGGGCGGCGCCGGGATCCTCACCGCCCTTACCCGGAACAGCGCGCTGCAATCGCGCATCCAGGGCCGGGAGAACCGGCAGGCGCCCGAATGGGCGATGACCCATCCGCTTAGCGAGAACCGCGCCCAGCGTGCGCTGGCCGATGCGCGCGCGACGGGCCGGCTCGGAACCGGAACCCGCAACCGCGACGCCTATCTCGCCCAGGTCGACGGTATCTATGTCGACGACGATCCGGAACAGGGGATCATCGACGGGCGCACGTTCACGCACCCGGACCTGCGCATCTTCTTCGCGGTCCCGCCCGGTTACCTGATGCAGAATTCGACCCGTGCGGTCTCGATCGCGGGGTCCGGCGGCAAGGCGCAGTTCGGCGGCGGCCGGTACCGGGGAAGCCTCGAAAACTACATTTACGCCGCGATTGATGAGTTGGCCGGCGGCCGCCGACTGGCGGTTGCTCCGCCACGCCGCCTCGTGATCAATGGCATACCGGCTGCCTATACGCTTACCCGTGCCAACGTTTCATCGGGAATAGTCGACATCAGTGTCGTGGCTTACCAGTGGTCTCCAAACACCATTTATCATTTCATCATATTGAGCCCGGGTGGAACCGGGCTCGGGCCCTTCGCCTCGATGGTGAATTCGATCCGCAAGGTCAGCGCCGAAGAGGCGGCCGCGATTCGTCCCAGGGTGATCGACGTTGTCACGGTCGCGCCGGGAGACACCGTCCAATCGCTCGCCAGCAGGATGGCCTATCGCGATTTCAAAGTAGACCGGTTCCTCGCGCTCAACGGGCTGGCGCCAGGCGACCGTCTCGTGCCCGGCCAGAAGGTCAAGCTGGTCGTCTACGGGACTCGCCGGAGCTAGCCGGCGTCACATCGCGGCGTCGACTGTATTGCCGAGCTCAGTCCACATCCCGCCGGCGCCGCCGCCAAGGACGGATATCCCGCCCATCGCGGCAATGACGATGAGCGCCGCGATCAGCCCGTATTCGACCGCCGTCGCCCCCTGATCGGAGGCGAGCAGCCTGCGCAAGGTCTGTCGGATAGCGCTCACGCCACCCTCCTCTGGTCCACGTCCACGCAGGGACGAATAAAGGATCAGGAGTTAACAACTCTGCCGAGAGTGCGGTTAACGCCGGGTCAGCCTTCGGCTGCCTGTCCGGTCTCGCTTGCCGACCAGCCGGCGAAATGAAGCACTTCGAAGCGCTCGGTGGCCCGGCTGCCCCCTCCCATGAATTCCCTTTCGGCCGCCGCCAGCGCCGCGCGGCCGAGCGGTAGCCTCGGCCGCTCCGTGAGGACGTTGGTTGCGCCCATGGCACGCAGGTCGGATACGAGTGCGCGCAGGCTGGGGTAGGACACTTCGACGCGGTCGACGTCGACAACCGGCATCAGGAAACCGCCATTCGCGAGCAGCTGGGCAAGGCCGGCGGGCTCGATGCGCGGGTGGACGTGGGGGACCGCCGTTCCAGTGAGCGCATCCGCGGCGCGCATCGCCTGCCTGAGGCGCGGCAAGGTGTCTCCGCCAGAAATCGCCCCGATCAGGAGCGAATCCGGCTTCAGCAGAAAGCGGAACCGAAGCAGCGCTCCCGGAAGATCGTTGACCGTATCAAGCGTGCCAACCGCGACGATGAGGTCGAAACTCGCGGGCTCAAGATCGATTGCGTCTTCCACGACCGTGGATCCGCCGGCTGCCCTCGCGAACGCGTCACCGGGGTCGAGGATTCGGACTTCAGCCCCGATCTGCGCGAGCCGTTCGCGCCATGCCGCGTTCGGTGACCCGATCAATAGCGCCGAGCCGAAGCTGTGCCGAACTTCCCCGAGCCGCTCAAGGATGTCCGAAAAGGCCCGTTCGTAAAGGAACAGCGCCGGGCCGGACCGAAAGGCGCGGTCGCGGCGTTGCGCCCTCGCGCGCATGTCGAACAGAGGCTCCACGGGCGCGCTTGTGCGTTGGCGAGCGCTGGGCGACAAGATCGGCGATGAAGTTTCGCCCCGCCACGTCCCGCCTGCTCCGGTCCGTCCTCGATTTCGCCCTTCCGCCGCGCTGCAGCGGATGCGGGGTCATCGTCGAGGAACTCGACAGCTTCTGTCCCCCTTGCTGGCGGCAGATCGAATTTCTGGGTCCTGGGGGCTGTGCGCGCTGCGGTATCCCGCTCGCGGCGACGGAAGCCGAAACCTGCGGCGCCTGTCTCGCCAACCCGCCGAGACTCGACCGGATCCGTGCAGCCGTCGCATATGGCGAGATTAGTCGGCAAATCGCCATGCGCTTGAAATACGGCCGGAAAGTCGCGCTTGCCCGCACGATGTCACGTTACATGAAGCCGCTCCTCGGCGAGCTTCCGGAAGATACGGTGTTTGTGCCGGTCCCTCTCCATCGCTCGCGGCTGTGGCGGCGTGGGTTCAACCAGTCAGCGTTCGTCGCGCGGGAGCTTTCGCGCTTGACCGGGGTACCGCTCTGCGTGGACGCCCTTCGAAGGGTTCGCGCCACTCCGCCGCTAAAGGGCATGACGAACCGGCAGCGCCGCCGCACCGTCGCCGGCGCCTTTCGCGCCAATCGCGCTGCGGAGCTTCGCGGCCGCACCGTCGTTCTCGTCGACGACGTGCTGACGACCGGAAGCACCGCCAATGCCTGCGCCCGGGTCCTGAAGCGGGCCGGCGCCGCGCGGGTCGAGCTGGTCAGCTGGGCGCGGGTGCTACGACCGTCGGCGATCGATGTTTGAGGGAATGTGTTAGAGTGCCCAGCGTAGAAATTTACACCAAGGCCTTCTGCGGCTTTTGCTCCCGGGCGCTTCACCTGTTGCGGTCCAAGGGTGTCGAATTTCGGGAATATGCGGTGGACGGGGGAGGCCCGAGGCGGGAGGAAATGATCGAGCGATCCGGCGGACGGACGACGGTGCCGCAGATCTTCATCGACGGCCAACACGTCGGCGGCTGCAACGACCTCCTCGCGCTCGAGCGCGAGGGCAGGCTCGACGACTTGCTGAAGGCCGAATGACGAAAATTGCCATCTTCCAGTCCCGGACGGGAATCGACCCGGCTGCCAATGCGGCCGCGCTCGTCGACGCGATCGGGCAGGCGACGGCCGGCGGTGCCGAAATGCTGTTCACGCCAGAGATGTCGGGCCTGCTGGACCGCGACACGGACCGCGCCCGATCCAATGTCCGCCCGCAGGACGAGGACCAGGTGCTCGCCGCCTGCCGCGAGGCCGCGCGCCGGTCGAAGCTCTGGCTTCACCTTGGCTCGATCGCGGTCGCGGCCAACGGAGGAAAGTTTGCCAACCGCGGCTTCGTCATTGATTCGGACGGCGAAATCCGAGCGAGCTATGACAAGATCCACCTGTTCGACGTCGACCTGCCGACCGGGGAGAGCTGGAGGGAATCGGCCATCTACGAGCGTGGCCGCAAGACCGTCGTCGTCGATGGCACGCCGGTTGGCCGGCTCGGGCTCACCATCTGCTACGACTTGCGCTTCCCGGCACTGTTCGAGCGCCTGAGCGAGGCGGGGGCCCAAGTCATCTCCGTTCCAGCCGCCTTCACGGTGCCGACGGGGCGTGCCCATTGGGAAGTGCTATTGCGCGCGCGTGCGATCGAGGCGGGCGTCTTCGTCGTCGCAGCGGCGCAGTGCGGGCGACACGAGGACGGTCGCGAGACCTACGGCCACTCCTTGCTTGTCGACCCGTGGGGAGAGATAAGGCTCGACATGGGAACCGGCGTCGGAGTGGGCTTCGCAGACATTGATCTCGGCAGGATCGCCGAGGTTCGCTCGCGCGTGCCCGCGCTCACCCACCGCCGTCCGATCGGCGAGCCGGTGAAGCTGTGATCCTCTTCGACCTCGTTTGCAGGGACAGCGGCGACCGATTCGAAGCCTGGTTCCGCTCGGGCGCCGACTATGAAGAACAGTCTGCTCGGGGACTCGTCGAGTGCCCGGTGTGCGGTTCCTCGCAGGTCGCGAAGGCGCCGATGGCGCCACGCGTTCCGGCCAAGACTTCCGAGCGATCCTCGCTGGTTAAGAAGCTGGCCGAAATTCAGGCGGAGGCACTCGAGGGCTCGGAATGGGTCGGCGACAGTTTCGCGGAGGAGGCACGCGCCATCCATCTCGGGGAGTCGGAGGCCAGGTCCGTGCACGGACGGGCGACCGCTGACGAGGCGCGCTCGCTCGTCGAGGACGGGATTCCGGTCGCACCGCTGCCGCTGCCCGTGATCCCGCCCAACCAGGTGAATTGAAGAAACGCGCTTGCATCCCTATCGAGGGATTGGCCGACCCCGTAGCTCAGCAGGATAGAGCATCAGATTCCTAATCTGAGGGCCACAGGTTCGAATCCTGTCGGGGTCGCCATTCGCTTTCAAGCACTTAGCGCGATTTTCGCGCCGTAGATTCTTCAGTCGAAAACGGAAAAACAATCACGCGGCAAGCACAGTCCCGTTCGTTGTTCCCGAATCGTTCCGCTCCAGCTACGCAGCGGGAATGTCCACCAAGCACGTTCGCAATGCCGCCGACCTAGCCCGATTCGGCGCGGGGCTGCGAATCGAGTGCGGGAGCTGCGGCAATGCCCGCACAGTGGACGGCTTCGAGGCGGCAAGGATGTTCGGCACGAAAGCTTTTACGGCGGTGAGGCCGCGCTTCCGTTGTTCGCTTTGTGGAGAGCGAGGGGCGCGGCTCACTGTTCTGACGCCGCCACCGGGGCGCGGCTAGACAGTCAGCAGATCAAACAGGACAAACGCGACCCCAAAGGCACCAAACCCGAACAGCCAGGCGGTGAAACGCGCCGCGTTGTCGCGGTTGCTGTTCGTCGGATATTTGACGAATTGGAGCCAGCCCCACGACGCTATGACCATCAGGAGCGCCAGCACCAGAAGCCCGATTGCATAGGCGGGATGATACGCCATGACGGCATTATGCGCCCGGGAAGATTCGCGGGCAACTAGGTCGCGGTGGCAGTTTCAGTGGCCCATGCCTGCTCACGAGCCGAGATCACTTCCGGCAGATCATAAAGCGTCTCGGCATCGAGCCGCTCGCGCTCTTTCAAGAGAGAGCCAACCGCGACGATTGCTTGCCAATGCTGGTGAACAATCTCCTCGGCTTCTAACCATGCGTCAACGAACGCCTGTTGCGGATCAGGATAGCCGAGCCATTCAATGAATCGCTTTGCATAACCGAAGTCGGAGCTGGCCGCTGCTCCCATATCGAGGCAGGCTGTGGCGTTGGACTTCGCAGAAAGGTTCGCGCTCCATCTACCGCGCGTCCGCCACCGAATCTCGGCAATCGGCCCCGCGAGACTAACCAGCAGCTCACGGCGGGCATTTTCACGCTTCGCCGCTTCCCATCGTTCCACAGCGTCGGGAGTGCCGTTCATCGGCACCGCAGAGATTGCCCACTGGAACCGATGCACATAGTCAACACAGCCTTCCCAATGGCCTTGATCGTTCCGACGAATCCACACGGCATCAATGAACGGTGCGGGTTGAAGGGCGAGGTTGACGAATAGGTGTCCCGCTTCGTGGACGGCTACGGCTTTTGAGCGGACGCGGCGTGAAAAATTATCCATTGCTCCGTGCCAGTTTGATTAGCTCAGGCAATTCATCCAATCGGCGCTTCGCGTCGGTGACGTGCCTTTCGGCCATCGCCCGCGTCTCATCGGTTTCAGCAACTTGGGCGATGCGCGACCACACGGCCAGCATCGCCTCTTCCCATTCAATCTTTTGCTCGAAGAACGCTGCGGCCAGTTCGCGATCTTCACTTCGAGCGAACTCCTCCACGCTCATTTTGTCATAACGAGCGCCTTCCTCCCGAAAGAATCGCTCCGTCGCTTTCCAGTCCGCAGGCGACGCCTCGCCAATTGCTTTTCCTGACGGGAGCCGAACCTTGCAGGCTTCCTCGAATGTCATACCCACGGATCAATCCCTCCGCTGATAGGCGACACCGGCACGGCGACCGCCGTTGATGAACTCAACGCCTTCCTGCACGAACGCTGCTCGCAGGGTTTCCACCTTTTCCGGCAGCACGTTCCCGCCCGTTTCAAACTTGGCGATTGTCCGGCGAGCTACGCCCGAGGCTTCCGCCAAATCGTCCAGCGTCCAACTAAGAGCAGCCCGCGCCATGCGGCATTGTGTCCGGTTCATAGCGCGCAACATTATTGCAAATTGTGGGTTGACGCAAGGCTAGAGTGCGCGCAATATAAGTGCGTTCCGTTACTCCCAACGGAGCGGCCCGAGGGCCGGTTGCAGCCGAACCCCCGAGCCTAACCACGGAAGGAGATGCTTCCATGACTACCGACAATCTTACCACCGCGCGCCCGACCAGCTCAACGGACTGGGCTGAGGCTGTCCACAACTTCGAGCGCGGGGAGGCGGCCTATGATCGCTCCGCCGCCGAATATGAGGCCGCTTGCGCTGAATACGAGCGCCGGTTCCCGGACGAGAAGGAGGCGCAGTTTGAGCCGTATGGCTTGAAGTGGAACGCAGGGCAGGACCGCGAGCGTTTAATCGCCGACGCCGAACTGCGGATCATATTTCGCAACCACAAAGATCGCGAACGGCTCGCGCCCGAAGAGTTGGGAGCCGTTCGGGAAGAGGCGGCTCGGGCAGTCGCAGAGTTCCTTGCTTGGAGCAGCGAGCGACGCGCTGCTTATGAGCAGATCGTGGGGGACGCTGAGCGCAAGCACGACGCAGCCGTGGACAAACGCCATGGCACCCGCGAGGCGCTGCTGGCTTGCCCCGCCCCCGACGCGGAGGCCATACTGTTCAAGCTGGAATTGCTGGCGGCGGATATGGCCGAGGCTGACACCGACGACGCCGAGCGCGTGGCAGCTATCCGCGACGACGCGAAGCGCCTGTTCGGGAGGGCGTAATGGCGACCCATCCAATCACCGGAGGGGCCGAGCGCCCCTCCAATCCCTTTGCCGCTGCGCTGTCCCTCATTGTCGCGGCAGCAATCGGCTCCGCGCCCCTATGGGCGTTGTTGCTGGCGGCATGACCGTTAAGGGTGCCGAGGGGCGGGAGGGAGAAACCAAGACCCCGAGGCTTGCGGGAACGGCAGCAACATAAAGCGCCGCCCCGCATAGCGCCAGCACCCCCCGCTGGCGCACAAAAGGCCCCTGTCAGGCGTAGCAGCTTAGCAGGGGCCACCCTTGTCGGCTCATTGCGCCAACTCAAAACCGTCAGGCGGCGGAGGAATCACGAACTCGTCGCCAGCGGCATTGCTGCTCTTGGCCGCCCTAGCGCCCGCAGGAGGCGGCGGGAGGGACTTGCCCCGCAATTCGGGATAGAGCCGCTTCAACTCGTCGCGGGCAGCATCGCGGAAGCCCGCTAGGCTTTCCTTCACCTCCTCGCGGCGCTCGTCGTCAGTCATGTGCTTCCAGACCGGCGACTTGATGAACTCCGAGAAGTATTGCTTTGCCGGTTGGCCGGATAGCTGGACGTAGCGGGCGAACTGCTCTTGCGTCAGCTTCACCCGCTTGCCGTCAACGAAGATCGCCCGTTGCGGCATCGACAGCGGCGCACGAATCCGCGCCATTTCACGCTTCATCGGATCGCGGCTCGCTTGCTTGGCGTAGAACGGCGATACCAAGTCAGGCCCGACAGAGTTGCCCCGCTCAATCGGCTCGCCCCACACGTTGAGCCGTGGCGAAACGGATTCGCTAAGCACCGGCACCCGCGCCTTGATACCGTCGAGGATCGTCCTGGCGTCCCGCAGATATTCGTCAGTGGATTGTGACGCCTGATTGACTAGCGAGGGAACCGCTACCGACCCGGCGAGGCGCTGAACGTAATTCTTTCCGTAACGCTCGGGATCGCTCAACACATCGAAGGCGTCCGACAAGCCCGAAAGCCAAGTCTTGTTCGTCAGGTTTTTGGCGATGGCCGTTGCCGTTTCCAGAGCGATAACGTCCAGCTCCCGAACAGTCGCCCACTTGCCAATCTCGGCAACATCGGCGGCCACGCCGAACAGCGTAGAGACGGGATCGAAACGGGCATAGGACACCCACTGATCGCCAACCTTGATCGAATAGGGTTGGTTCGTTTCCAGCCATGCCGCCCGTTCGCGGGGATCGCTAGGCCCCGCACCGCTTATCCGCCCGTCCAGCGCCGCGACCATCGCAGCCGTCGAGAGGCCGGAACCAAGCAGGATTTTTGCGAACGCTTCATCCCGAGCGCGACCGCCAGCTTTGATCGCAGCGCGGACTTCCGGCATCAGGATTCCGAGCATTGACCGCTCGCCAGCGAACTTGAGCAGATTAATCGGCGTTCGCACGAACGGCAGCACCAGCTTGCCGCCGACCCAGTTGTTCGAGACTTGCTGAACGCCCCGGCCAGCCTCACCTAGCGGCTTCTGGAACGTGTAGTAGCGAGCCGCCGCATCAGCCCTCTTGCGAATATCATCGGGCGGATTGCGAACAAGTTCAGCGTAGCGGTCGCGCAGATCGCCAGCGTCCTTCGCTTCGACAGCGGCCTTGCGATAGGCGAGCTGGCGCGTTTCCGCCGAGCGCAGGAGTGTTTTCCAGAACTCGTCGGCGGCAGTCAGCGCCCGCGTCGGAGTGCGGAGAACATGGCCGACCTTGCCACCGATAGCGCGGTGGTGCGCCGCCTCAACCTTTGTGACCGCATCGCTAGGCTCGCCAGTGGCAAACGCCTTCCGCATCGCCCGCAGGGCTTCCACGGACGCATCGCCCAGGCCCACGGCCCTTGCGCCCACTTCACGGAAGAAGGCCCGATCCGCCGAGCGGGTCAGCTTCCCGATCCCGGCCGTCAATGCCAGCTCGGGGAACGACAGCGCGGTTGTCAGGCTGTTGCCGACGAAATTGACAACGTGCGTTCGCGGCCCCGACAGCAGCGAGTTGATCCACAGTTCGTTTATCTTGTCGCGCCAGCGGGGTTTGACCGCTTCGCGCATGAAATGAGACGCCTTGGCCGGGTCTTCCATCAGATCAATGATCGCTTCCGCAGCGTCCTCAATCGACTCCTTGCCCCTGCCAGCCTTGAGATAGGCGCGGACGGCTTCGCCCCCGGCATCGCCAGCGCTGGCAGCCATGCGGAATTGAGACAGCAAGCGGCCAGCTTCCGCCGTTGCTCCGGCAATCTGTTCCTCCAGCGCAACGTGCTTTAGCCACGCCTTGCGGAAGGTCAGCTTGTCATCGTCGGAGCCGCCGACAGCTCGCTTCGCCAACCGGCCAACGGTTTCCCGCGACCGCTGGACTAGCGCCCGTGCAGCATAGGCTTCCTCGGCATTGAGAGCCTGTCCCTGCCGACGCTTCAAGAGCTGTTCGGGTTTAAGCCCCATCTCTTGAGCGAGGCGGCGGGTTTCATCGTGCGTGATCCTGCCGCGCTGTGCAGCATCGAAGCCGCCCACCCGCTGCGAGATTTGACGGATGAGCTGCGACACGTCCCCCGGCTTTTCGAGCCGGTCGAGATTGATGTTGCCAATCTTGCCGGTGAGGCGCGGCGCGTCCTCATAGGCAGACACGGGCGGAGTGTTCGCCACCAGATCATCGAGGTTGATCGAGTGGCCCCGTTCCTCGACTAGCGGAGCGCCTTCGTCGGCTCGCTGCTCAATGGCGAACCTATCAGCCTGCGTCTGGTCGAATCTCTCTACCATCGGCAGCGCTTCCGGGTGGTAATAGGGTTCCCCAAACTGTTCCCGGCGCAGCAGGTCTTTGAGAAGGTCAGGGGTGGGCTGTTCGCGTTCGAGAGGGAACCAGCCTTCCTCCCAAAGAGCCTCTGTCATCTCGTCAACCGTGCGCCCGTTTTCCGGGTTGATGAGCCTTCCAAGCATCGCCTCATTGCCGCCGAACGGCAGGCGGCGCGGCTTGTTTGTGAGGTCGAGCGCCCTCAAGCCGCCGTCAGTGTCGCGCAGGCCGCCCATCTGCCGGATCGCCGAGCTTAGCGACAGAGGCCCGCGCCAGTTGACGGTGCCGCCCTTGGCCGTCTTAACCTTGATGACTTCGAGCGCATCGCGTTCGTCGGGCGCTTCAACCTCAGCGAACCGCCCCGGATTGGCCGCAGCCGCTTCGCTCAAGTCCTCAATCATGTTGGCTGGCCGAGGCAGCACGGAAGCGGGGTCAACGTCCTCAGCCAGTGCGGCCATTTGTTCCGGCGTCAGCCGTTCGCCCATCTGTTGTGTGCGCCCGATAGGCTCGGCAACAAAGCCGGGAGGAGGAGGCGGGATGCGCTCGCCGTCAACCATAAGGTAATCACGCTGGCGAACGGGATCGCTAACCAGCTCAGGCACCGCATCATCGGCGCGCATCGCAGCACCGCCGTTGACGCGCTGGAGCATTTCAGGAGCAATTGGCGGAACGCCGCCTGTAAGCCCCTCAGACGCCGCAGAAGGCGGCGACTCTACGGGCGCGGCGGGCGGCAAATGGCCACCAGCGGGCGTCTCAGCGCCTCCTGGGCGGTTTCTAAGCCTACGGACGAGGTTTGCGCCGCCCCTCGCAGCTTCGCCCAGCGCCATGCCGCCAGCCGTGCCGAGCAGCGCCCCTTGCGCGGCATCGGGGAGGCGGTCGATCACCCCGCCTTCACCGGCACCGGCACCGGCAGCGCCACCCTCGCCACCGCCAATCGCAGCCATGCGTCGGCCTATTGCTTGCCGC
The DNA here is from genome assembly GCA_046566245.1 of Alphaproteobacteria bacterium. GTDB lineage: Bacteria > Pseudomonadota > Alphaproteobacteria > Sphingomonadales > Sphingomonadaceae > Sphingomicrobium. The sequence goes on from JBKHXB010000006.1 coordinate 30,922, forward strand.
GCCGCCCACTCGGCGGCGAACTTGCTTCCGCCCGCCTCAATCACGCCCTTGTAGGCAGCAGTGCCTACGCCCCGAGCGCCAAGGCCGGGGATTGCTAGGGCAGAGGCAATCTGTCCACCGAAACGCGCGCCCCAATGGTGTTCGTCGTCATGGCCGATGATGGCGCGGTTCTGGTCGATGTTGTTCCACAGAATGTCGCCAAAGCGCCGGTCGCTGTTCCAGACGTTCTCGCGCGGCCCCTCAAAGGTCGGGACGCCGAGCGTGTCAGCAATCGCTCCAAACTCGTCAATGAAGTTGATTGGATCGGCAACGCCGCGAACCGCAGCTCCGGTTGCCCCATCGCCGGGATCAATCAGCGGCTTGGGCGCAGCGGCATAATCCACCGCAGCGTCAGGCACGTCGCCTTCGCTGAACCGCTGTTCGTATCTCTTGCGGGTGTCGCTTTCACTAATCTCAAACCCATTGGCCTTGGCGTAGGCAATCAAGTCCTCGGGCTTGCTGTTCGGATCGTTCCAAATCGCAAGATAGCCCTCGGCAATCTCAGGCCGCAGCCCCTGGAACGGAGTCGGCTCATCCCCGAATATTGCTTGGCCTTGCCCCCACTCCCCCGGCTCGGCACCCTTCCAAGGGCCGTCCTTCTTGCGGAATTGCTCGGGTGTCTCAGCGTTCGTTCCGTGAATGCCAAGGAGGTTCTGCCGCGCCCTTCGCTCCTGCTCCAGATACGGACCGAACTGCGGCGAGCCTTCGAGGTGTTCAGGGGCGGCTATCCCGTGACCACGGCGGAGCATCCCCAGCGTCGGATCGGTTGGGCCGAACGTGCCTTCGGGACGCCCCCACGACTCCCGACCTGTGGGCTTGAACTGAAGCCCCGGAACCTCGCCTTGCATATAGTCGCGGCTCAGTATCCCGAGCGGGACCAGCGAGCCGTCAGCACGGCGGCCCTGTTGTTTCAACTCCGGCGCGTCGGCACCGAACAGGCGGGCATTGCGCCCATCGCTCAGCTTGAATGTGTCGCCATCGTGAGCTTCGCCGGTAGCGGTGACAGCTTCAAAGCCCTCGGGAGGCGGAGGAAGGCCGGGAGCCTTGCCCCACCCCGGCAAATCAAGGTGAACGTGCGTCCCGTTGTGTATCTCAGCCTTGCCGCCTGGAAACCTGCGGGCAATCTCCACCTGTGCGCGGCGCTGGAGCGCCTTCAGGCTCATTCCCTTGGGCGGCACTACATCGAGGCCGTCAGCGTAATTGTGCGCGCCGTCTTCGGCTGGCGTGTAGCCTTCGCGCTTTAGCCGCTCCACGTCCTCGGGAGTGCGAAAGCCGTTCGTGATCGTCGCGCCCCAGCCTTCGAGCGTGGCTACAGGGTCCGGCTCGAAACCCTCTGGCGGTGGAGGAAGGGCCATCAGTTGACGCGCTCACCCGTGGCGAGATCGACGTAACCACCCTTGCTCTTGCTGTATTGAACCCGCTTGCTGCCGCGCTGGTAGACGGGGCCGATAAGGTCGCCGCGCTTCACTCCAGCATTGCGGCCACGTCCCTGATAGCCCACGCTGCCACGAACCCGCTTGTCGGTAATGTCCTGCCCCCGACGAACGTTGGATTCCATCGCGCGGTTGTGGCGCTCGTATTCGTCAAGCCGACCTTCTCGCACTTCAATCTGCGATTCGATGTTGTTCTCGCGCGCAATCGCGCCGAGCTGCTTCGACGTGTCCATTCCCCGAAGCTGAAGCATCTTGATCGTCTGCGGATTGTATTCGGGCGGCAGCTTGCCGATAAAGTCGGAAGCGTCCTCACCAAATGACGAGTAGAGCTGCAGCGCCTGTTGCTTTGCCGCGTCATAGCTCGCCTGATCGTGGACGCTGCCGAGGAGCTGCATCGCCGCGTTGTTCATGTCGATGTGATTCTTGAGCTGCTTGCCGGTCACTTCGAGCCGCTTGCCCTGGAACGTCAGGAACGCTTCGGGATCGGCCTCAATGAGTTGGCGCTGTGCGTCCGACACGCCCCCGCGTTGCATCAGCGCCGAGCGGCCTTCCGGTGAAAAGCGACCCTTGAACTGTGCCGCGCCGGAATAGCCCTGCGCCGATAGATAATCGACGGCCTGATCCCACTTCTCGGGAGTGTCTGCCCACTGTGCGAGCTGGCCGATGTATTGCTCCCATTCTTTGGTTTGATCCGCGTTCCCCTGCGGAGCGGGTGCGGATGGATTGGCCGCCGAGGTAGCGCCTTCTGGCAGGGGCGCGAGGCGGTCGCGGGGCAGTTGCGAACCTCCACCCGAAAGCACGGGCGGCATAGGCGCGGGCGCTGGAGGGGCGGGCATTGCAAGCGCATTCGTCGGCGCTCCATCGCCACCAAGCAGGATCGCGGACATGGCCTCACGCGAGGTGGTTGCGCGCTGGCGCTCGCCGCGTTCGTGAAGCTGATCCTCGACTTGCATCGCTAGCTGCGGATTCATCGCATAGAGCCGCTTCATCGCTTCTGGATTCGGCCCAGCCTGGAGCGCGGCCAGAACCTGTGCGAGCTGGCGCTTCTGTTCGCCCTCGCGGATGCGCTGAAGGTTGGCATCGAGCGCATTGCCAGCGCGCTCCCACATGGCGTTGTTGCTGGCCATCAGAGCGCCCCAATTTACTGCTGACATTCCGAAGTTCCTTTAGAAACGGCTCTGGAGGTAGTTCGCCAAGTCTGCGCCCGAGGGCTGCGCGCCGAACGGCTGTCCGGGCGCGAGCGCGTTTCCGCCTGCCGCGCCGCCCGGAGTAGTGCCAATGGAGGCCGCGCCACCCGGGGGAGCGGGCGTGTTGTAGGGGTTGGCACCCATCGAAACGGGCGTGATGCCGAGAAGCGCGTTCACCATATTGGTCGCGCCCAACCCGCTTCCGACGAAAGGGGAGAGGGCGTCATAGGACACCCCGGCCGCCATCTTGTTGAAGCCCAATCCTTGATTGAACATCTTTTCCTGAAGGGCGAGCGATTCCTTACCAAACTGTATCTGTTGAGCCGTCGCGCCTTGCTGTGCCTGACTTGCCTTCTTGGCCGCACTCTTTTGGGCATTTCCGGCCAGAACCGCGCCCCCGATAGCTCCCGCTGCTCCAACGACAGCCGCACCTATTGGCATTGCAGAATCTCCATTGTGCCGTTTGACACCTGAACGATGAAGGCAAGGCCGTCTTCGCTCATGTCGAGGGTCGGCGGGTTGAGGGACAGAAGCCGAATTGGCGTGTAGCCAGCGAGCCGCGCCCAACGGTTGTAGAAGGCCACGCCCTTCACCGTATTCCCGGCGCGGATCATACGGACGGCAGCGCCCACCGCCCTGTCATGGGCGGGATCGTGAGGATGATCGGGAATGTCGGGTCTGACCGCCTTAACGGCAGCTTCGCATTGTTCGTGGAACCAGTCGCCGTCAGCCTCCAAATCGGCGTTCGCTTGCGCCCAGTCCTCGACGCTTAGCCCCATGTATTCGGTTGAACCGAGCAGCCCCTTCTCGCGGCGGAACATGGGGCGGAAACCAGCAGCCTTAGCGAGGCTCGCAGCGGGGCCGTTGTTGTCGGGAACCTGAGTGACAACGCGCTCGCAATCAGTGCGGGTGAACATATAATCGAAGCCCGCCCGCATCGCGTCCCGAGTGCGGAACCGATGTTCCGGCAGGAACTGCGAGTGAACCTCGTAAATCCCCGGCTCGTGGCAATGCAGGAGAAACCCGCCGCCTTCGGTGACGAGTGCGAAATTGGCCGGATTTGAAACAAGAGGTGCGAGATCAATCGGATCATCGCCTGGTGCCATGAACGGGCGAACGTCCGGGTGATTGACGACTTCATTGAGCAGCGTTGGGTCGAAGGTGCGGCGAAGCCTGACCGGCTCGGGCGCAGCGGCAAGGGCGGCGGCGGTCATCTGGCGCTCAGGCGGAACCTGATCCGCCACACCAAGTCTGTGAGGTAGTCGCGCACCCGCTGAATGATGCTGCGCGGTTCGGCTTGAGGCAGTTGCGCGAACGCCTCCGCGAGAATGTCGCCAAGCGACTGCTCGCAAGTGATCGAGGTTTGGACAATTAGCGGCGGAGTCGGCAAAGTTGCGGCGTCGGCTATCGCCAGCCCCGGTCGCACTTCGGGGAAGGCGGCAACCACGCTTGCAAGATAGTCACTCGCCACCCCATCGCCTTCATCGGCCAGCCTGCGAAGGAGGCCCGTCGCCTCAATGGCGAACGCCATGCGGTCATCGGCGCAGGCTGTGGCTTCAGCCATGCGAATGAGGACTGCTGCCAGCCGCCGACTATCGAGATTGTTGCCGCGCAGCGCGCAGAACCGCGCCAGCAGCTCAGCACGCACCATCTCATCGAATGTCCGTTCGTGAAGCTGGCGGTCGCGGTCGGGATAGGCGGGATCGCCAATAAGCAGCGTCAGCAAGTCGCGCTGCGCCGTCAGATCGCCGCCAGCGGCAAGGTGCGTAAGCAGCCGGTCAGCAGCCGCGTTGCCGTTGCGAATGTCATCGAGGAGGAACGCCGTCATTAGGCGTCAACAAGCCTGAGCGCCTGAATCCCGGCACGATTGACGATCCGCTGCAGCTCCGAGAAGCTAAGACCCTCACGCTCCGCTGCCATTTGCATGACCGCGTGAACGCCAGCGTCCTCATTGTATCGAATGAGCGATGGATAGTGGCTGGGCCGTCCGCCCGGATTGCCTGATTGCCCGCGCCGCCAGCCTGAAACTGTTTCAGTTCGCACCTGTCCCCACCCTTCCAAGTTCAATGGCTGTTACACTACCATAAAACAGCAAAACGGTCAATGATTCATCGATGTATATGTTGCAGAAACCAAGCGACGCCCGAGCCGTGATTACCGCGTGATTGCCGTGGGGATGCAGGGGGCGGGCGTAGGAGTGCTAAGACATTCGCGCAGCGAGACAATCTGCGGCGCGGCCTTCTAAGTGCGGGTTAGATAGCCCTCACTGGACGCCCTCAATCACGCGGGCAAAGTCGGAGCCGCAATCCTGTGGTCGAGTGATGCGGACGAGCAGATCGTTAGGGCGATAGGTAATCCCCTCCGCAGTCAACAGCGCATCGAGATCGGCGGAAGCGGGCAGCTTGGCGACGATCATCCTGGAGCCGTCCTCTTGGCGCTCCAGTGCGCCGAGGCGCTTACGCAGTCCGTTCATGCAGTCCTCCGGCTTATGTTGATTGTTCTCGTGACGGGGTGACAATCCTGTGGAAGATGATTCCCGCTTCCGGCGCGATAGGCCCATGCTCCGCCTCGTAGGCAGCGCGAGCCTCGGCTTCCGTGCGTCCGATGATCCGCACCCAGAACGGCGGGTGTCCGGCTCCCCCGTCCCGTTCCTCCAGAGCCTTCACGCGTTTTCCCAGCAGTCGCATCGTTTGATTCCTTGAAAGTTTTTCAAATCAGGGCAGCTCATCGAGCGCCTTAAGAACGCATGGATCGAGCGGCGGCACTTTCGACCAATCCACCGGCTCCCCGTTTTCTTCGCGCTCCATCCAGTCCATCCACTCACCCAACGTGGAGAAGGTGCGGTTGCCTTCGAGGTTGGCGAGCCGTCTTTCGAGCTTCTTCATTTTCCACCCTTCGCTTCGAGCGCCGCGATCCGCGCCTCTAGTTCCTGTGTCTCGACAATCGCGCGGTGCGCCGTGAGTAACGCCATGACCGATTGCCCTTCGCCTGGAGTGATGTCGCCAATCGCCACCGCCGCCAGCACAGCCGATGACGCGGCCTTTGCGTCCGCAGCCGTTTCGACGGGCGGCAGATCGAGGCTGACAGGATTATCCTTGCGAGCCGGTGCGATCCTTTCCAGCACGGCGCGGAGAACCGGCCCGTCGCCAGCCTTCGCCAGCTCGATTGCCTTCCGCACAATGTCCTCAGCGTCCCCGTCGAGCAGGGCTTGAACCATGCGGGTAGTCGCGTTCAGCGAGCCTTTTGGCCGACCGCCGGGATTGCCCGACTGTCCCGGCTGGAACGGTCGCCCGACTTGCTGTTTCCGCGCTGTATTATCAGCGTCACTCACCTAACACGCCCCCTTGGTCGAGTCTCCAGCCGCCGCCGTCGCGCTGCCAATAGAAGCTCCACGCGCCGCCTCGCTGATAGGCCCGGCTGACATCATCAACGAACTTGCCTTGCGCCTTCGTCATTCCGGAATGTCCGCTGTGCGTGACTTCATCGACCAGTCGCGGCGGATCGTCAGGGCCAGAGCCTTCCGCCAGAACGCTAACCATCAGCCGATCCGTCCCGTCGAGGCCGAGCGCCCGAACGATTGCGCCTGGATCGCGCGGGCCAGCGTAGCGCACGAAAGCCGCAGGAGCCGGAACATAGGCCGCCCCGTCGCCCCCGCTCTCCAGCTTTTCCAGCCGCGTTGATAGCCTACTCATCCCATTCCCTTTCCCATTCGGCGCGCCAATCGCGCGGCCCCCGTTCGCGGTCGTTCTCGTCAAGATCGTTGAGCGTCGGGGGCTTTTCATCGTCCGGCACATCGTCCTCCACGTCCGGCAGCTCCAGCCCGAGCTGGCGCAGGAGGCGTTCAATCTCGGCGTCGTCCAACTCACGCGGCCTCTTGCGCGGCCTTGCGGCGCTGGAGGTCTATTACCGCAGCACTCAGCCCCGCTTGTTCACTGGGCTTGGCACAGGCAGCGGAGAGCCAGCTTTTCGGATCGGATATGCTCTTGCGTTCCGCCTCCTGGATAAGCCCCGCCAGCTTTTCGTCGCCAACAGCCTTGCGGCACTTGCCCAAGAACGACCGCGCCGAGGTTGGAGAGGAGCCGCAGCGGACGAGAAGGGCCAACCCCTCCTTGAACACAAATGATCCGGCATCATCCGGCGCGAACGCGCCCTTTCCGTTAGGAAAGGAAGGTGAAGGTGCATCGGTTTGCTGTCCGTTTGCCATGCTGTCCGATGGCAAAACCTTGGCAATTGCTATCGCCTTTGAACCGTGCCAGCGAGCTTCCGCGCCCGCCTTTCCGGCCTTGCTGCGCTCGCTAGTTATCTGTTCTGCCTTTACTTTTTCGGCATCAACCCGCTTGTGGCGGAGTTTCCCGTTAACGACTTGGAAGAAGGAAAGCAGCGTCAACTTGTGCTTCCGAAAACGCGTCGTTGGCAGACGAGTTATTGAACACAAAACCGCATCATCGAGCGGCGGCGGGCCGTTCGTCCAATAGTCGAGCAGCAGCAGCAAGTAAGCGCCGTGCTGTTCGGTTGTGAGCCGTTGAGTGTCCCGGTAATAGTCGCCGGGATAGACTGGCATCCATGTATCTGATTGCTTGCTCATCCTCGCACCGCCTGAATCTCCCCGAGGAACTGTGCCGTCCGCGTTCCGGTGCGGCCGTTGCGGCGCTTGGCGCAGATCATCTCAATGTCGTTGCGACAGGCGGCCAGCTCCGTTTCCCACTGGGCGCGGGAGGGATCGCCAATCGGCGGCTCCGCCTGTTCGAGATAGTATGCCAGCCGCAGGAAGAAGATTACCGCGTCGGCGTCCTGCTCAATCTGGCCCGACTCCCGAAGGTCGGAGAGGTTAGGGCGCTTGTCGGGGCGCTTCTCGACTTCCCGGCTAAGCTGCGAGAGCGCAAAGACGCAAACGCCCTCATCTTTCGCCAATTCCTTGAGGCCCCGGCTAATCTCGGAAACCAGCTCATAGCGCCCGTTCTTGAGGCTCCCACCCATCAACTGCAGGTAGTCGATTATGACCAGCTCCAGCTTTTGCCCGCGAGCTTCAAAGCGCCGCTTCCAGCGCTTCAGCAACCGGCGCACTTGCGCGAGCGTCACCCCCGCCCTGTCCACGATATGAAACGGCAGCGCCTTGATCCGATCATAGGCGCGGCAAACTTCCCGGCGCTGTTCGGTTGTCGTCTTGCGGTCGCGGATCGCTTCATGCGGAACCTCGGCAAGCTGCGCCGCCATGCGCTCGCCAAGCTGTTCCGCGCCCATCTCTAGCGAGAACATCAGGACGCCATGCCCCTTGTCCGCAGCGCCAAGCGCATAGGAGAGCGCAACCGCAGTCTTGCCCATTCCGGGACGGCCGGCACCGACGACCATCTGCGTTGGCCGCATCGGGCCAATGAGCGCATCGAGCGAGGGAATGACCCTGCAAAGGGTGCCGGTGACAGGCGCATCCATCCCGTCAATGACGAGGCGAAGCGCCTCCGCCGCGCTGCACCCGACGCCGGTTGCCTCATTATGCCCCGCCTCGGCAGAAGCCGCGTCCAGAAGCTCGACAACGGCGGGAAGCTCGACAGCCCCATCTTCCGCCGCAGCGATGACTTCCCGCGCCCGATCAGCAATCTGGCGACGTTGCGCCAGCTCCCGAACCTGATCGGCAAAGCCGCTTGCGCCGACAATTGATGCGCCCGAGCCGGTCAGGTTGCCGAGATAGGCGAGCGGCCCGCCCAACTCCCGCATTGCTTCGTCGCCTTCAAACTGCGGCTTGAGCGTGACGGGATTGGCCGGTTTCCCCGCCGAGTGATTGGCGAGGATTGCCGCGAACACGCGCCCATGCAGCGGTTCCGCGAAATGCTCCGCAGCAACGCGATCCGCCGCCTGGTCGATCACTGGCGGCGACATCATCATTGCGCCGAGCAATGCCGCTTCGGCTTCGACGTTTGCGATAGGTGGAGCGTTCATCGGTTGCGCCCCACTTTCTTTGCAATGTCGAGCAGCCGCGCCGCTTGGGCATCTGACAGCTTGGACAGGCGCAACACGCTTTCGAGAAACCACAGCTCGCCAGCCGTGAGGAGCTTGGAGCCGTGCGCCCGTGCCGCGTAAGCCGTAACGTGATGTTCCGGCAAAGGCGGTCGAGCCGCGTTGATCGCGGCCAGCTTTCGCAGGGCGGCGCTCATTGCCCCGGCCCCTGCTCAAACTCCCGCGCGACCCACACGATAGCGCTCTTGCCAGTGGCGTTGCGCCGCCGCTTGCCGCTGTCGATTATCTGCCCCTTGCGGCGCAGCTCGCTAGTGCGCGGCTGAATCGAATAGCGATCCTGCTCCAACACTTCGGCAGCTTCATCGGCGGTCAGGCCCTGCGCGCCACGGCTCTTGATCGCTTCGAGCGTCAGCTTCTGCAGCCGCCCGAGCTTGGGCGCTACGGACTCCGCCGCATCAATGCTGGTATCGACGCCCCTGTGTCCCGGCGCGTCAGGATAAGCGGGCGATTGATCGAGGGCGCTCATATCCGCACCCCTTCACATTGTTGCGCCGCTAGCTGTTCTGTGGTAGTAAGACACTCCAAGCCGACCAAGCTAGGAACCCGGACCCGTCCCTCACCACAGGGGCGGGTTCGCTCTTTACGGGCGAACGAAAGCCCGTTGCCGCGCCTCACTTCGCATTCACGCCTTCAAGCGCAAACTCCCGCAAGTCGCTGGCTAGATAAAACACCTTGCCGCGCATCCGGTAAGGACGAGGCCCCGTCCCAGTTGTTGCCCAGTTGGCTAGAGTCCCCGGCTTCACGCCGAGCAGCTCCGCCGCATCCTTTCGAGAGAGCCGCCCGAACGGATCGGCTCCCGGCAATGCTTCTGTCATTGATTCCCACCCTCCAACGGCCCTCCGCACCTCCACCGTGCGGTTTCGTCGATGCCGATGTTCCAGATATAAACCGAGTGAGCCGGATTGACAAGGAAACCGGAATAAGTGTATTCCAGAAACCAAGACGACTAGGGGAACTGGGAGAAAGAATGATGCCGAACCACGGGAAGGGCGGACGCCCAAGGCACGGAGCCGAGGTCAAGTCCGTTGCAGTCGCGCTCAAAACGACGCCGACGATCAAAGCCGCCCTGGAGAAGGCGGCGGCAGAGAACGGCCATTCCGTTACCCGCGAGGTCGAGATGCGTCTTGATGCCAGCTTGATGAACGACGCTGCCGATGTCACCGCCCAAACGCGGACACTACTTGGCGAGCTGGCGCGGGAGATCGAGCGGGCGGAGCAATTAACCGGCAAACGCTGGCACGCGGACTTGCGGACTTGGGCGATGGTGCGCGAAGCGCTTTCCAGCGGTCCAATCGTTCGGCATTGCCCCGACACTGACCGATTGTTCTCGGAAGGCGGCAAGAACAATGCCGCCGAGATGCGAAGGCAGCTTTGGGGGTATCGGGAGAAGCTGTCCAACCTGAACGGCGCACTGGCGCACCTTGGAACCGGAGTGCCGCACAACCCCGACGCCTTCCACGACATTGCCGCGCCGATTTATGACTACAACCAACGCGACCTTGAGGACGCGGTGAACCCGCCAGCAGAGGAAATGCGCCCCGCGATCAACAAGATCATTGCCGAAATGCAGCAGCTAGAGGCCGAGCGCAGCGAACTCGCGGAAGACTACAAGATCGAACAGACCGCGATAGTCGAGTGCATCACCGAGGCTATCAGCGATTGGAATAAGGACTTGGCCGAGCGCGGTATCATGCCAGCGGACGAATATCGCCCCGCTACCGCGTTCGTGAACATGGGCGGAATGTTTGTGAGAGTCCCTCCCGGCACGGCTCTATCGGAGGATGGCGTTCGGATCATGCGCAGAGGCAAGCCCGACATGATCGACTTCCAGCCCTTGAAGAAAGGCGATGGCTTCTACCTTGACCAAAACGAGGTAGCTATGATGGGGCGGCCTGTCCCGCCACCCGCAGAGGAATAACCTTCGCGTCCTCGCCGCTGACAATGCGCTCTAGCTCGTTCTCCCAACGCTGGAGCGCCGCCAGCTTCTCCGCCTTGAAGTCGTGCGTCTGATAGACCTTGGCGATACCCGTCCGCGCCTTCTCACGGTGGTTCAGCAGATGCTCCACAACCTCATGGCGAACGCCGAGGCGTTGCAGATTCGTCGCTACCGTCCGGCGAATATCGTGCAGCCGCCACGGCCTTAGCTCCGCCTCCACCTTAGCCGCTTCCTTTGCCATGCGGGAGTGAAGCCGCCGCTTGAGCTTGGAGAAGCCGCTAGGCACCGTGCCAGCGCGTGATGCGAACACGAGGCCCGAGCGCGGCCACTTGTCGCCACCCGCCCGTTCATCGAGCTTGGCAATGACCCGATCCGTTAGCGGGATGATGTTGTCGCAACCGTTCTTTGCCCGCTCTGCTGGCAGATGCCACTCGCGCCGTTCCCGGTTCAGCTCCGCCCACGCCAACCCCGCAACTTCGCCGCGCCGAGCGCCCCACAAAACAAGATGCTCGGCAATGCCCCGATACGGCTGTTCCTCCTGCTCGACGGCCGCGCACAGCCAGCGCAATTCCTCATCCCCGAGAATGCGCGTTCGCTCCGCCACCGGCTTTGGTGGATCGAGCGCCACGAGCGGCGAGACGGCAATAGCCCCTTCCTTGACCGACTTGTTGAACAGGAAGGAGAGGGCGGCGAACAGGTTGCGCCGAGTGGCTGGACGGTCGTTGAGTTTCCGCAAGAGCTGGCGGCAGTCGGCAGCCGTAATGTCCGGCAGCGGCTTGTCGCCCCAGTGCGAAACCGCGTGAATTTCCAGACAGCGCTTCGTCATTGCCCACGACTTCGGCCATTCGGCCTTAAGCGTGGAATCGCAGAACGCCTCAACGTAGGGCTTGAACGCCAGATCAACGGCGATCCGTTTGGCTTCGCGCGCTTGGCCCGCAATGTCCTGCCCTTGCTTCACCAGCGCATAAAGGCGCTCGGCTTCACCGCGAGCTTTGGCCGGTCGCATCGCACCTTCTTTGCCGATGGTGTAGCGCTTGGTTTTGTGACCGCGACCGCCGAGGCGGTATTGCAGCACATAGACCTTTTGCCCGCTGGGCGTGACCTTCACCCCGAACCCTGGAATCTTGTCGTCCCAAAGGAAGTGAACATTTGCTTCCGGCTTCAGGTCGTTTACCGTTTCCGCCGTGATCTTGCCGCGTGCCATGACCAAGCCCTTCCGTGATTGCTAGGGCTGTTATAGCAAGCACCGTGGCATGATCCAACGTGATTTTAAATGGCGACCGATGACTGGAACAGAGAGGGAAGGTTGGCAGATTCGCCGTGAGTCGCGGCCCTTCCCCTCTAGTGGGCCTTCTAATTCCTAATCTGAGGGCCACAGGTTCGAATCCTGTCGGGGTCGCCACCAAACATCGGACAGGGGCGATGGCGACGACAGACCAACGGGATTTGCGAGCGCAGCGCCGGCCGGTGCTGGACCGGCTGTTCCTCGAACATCCGCGCTCGCTCGGGATGAGCTGGGCGGGCCACGGCGCGGGCGCGATCAAGATCGGCGCCGAGCTGATCGGAGCCGGCCTCGCAGCCATGATCCACGCCGCTGTCCCGGGGTGGTTTACGGAAACCGCCGGCCGGACGGTCGCGCGAATCTACGACCATATCCAGAAGCGCAAGACGAACGCCGCCAATCCCAACGACTGGCCGGATTACGAAATCTAGGCGTGAAGTGACGGACACCCCGAGCCGCCATGCGCCGGTTACCGTCATTGGCGCCGGCTTTTCCGGGACGATGGTCGCCGCGCATCTTGCGAGGCGCGGAATCGAATCGGTCCTCGTCGAAGGCGGCGGTAGGGCGGGGCAGGGGACGGCCTTTTCGACGCCGGATCCGTCGCACCTTCTCAACGTGCCTGCCGGCAACATGAGTGCCTGGCCGGACCGCCCGGCCGATTTCGCCGAAAGGCAGGCGCCCGAACCCGGGAGCTTTGCCGAGCGGCGGCAATTCGGACGTTATCTCAGGAACCTGCTGGACGAGGCGGTCGCAAGCAGGTGCGCGCAGCTCGTCGAGGGCCGGGCAATCGCCGCGGTCCGGGAAGGCGCTTGCTGGAAGGTGCGGCTCGAAGACGGTGGAACAATCCTGTCCGACGCCCTCGTCCTCGCGACCGGGAACCAGCCGCCGGCGCCGCTGCCGTTCGCCGAGCAGGCCGGCGACCGGCTGATCGACAATCCGTGGGGCGCCCGGGCTCGCGAGGCGATCGACCAAGCGGTGGGAAAAGGGCTCGACGTCCTCATCCTCGGCACCGGGCTGACGATGGTGGACGTGGTCCTTTCGCTTGATTCCGCGGGCCACCGCGGCGGCATCCTCGCTCTGTCGCGGCGCGGGCTGGTTCCGAAGAGCCACGATTCCTACGAGGCCGCGCCGGTCACCTGGGACGAAATCCCAGCCGGTAGCCTCCGCGAGATCCTGCGCTGGCTCAGGCAGAGGAGCGGCACCACCGGCTGGCGCGCGGCGATCGATTCGCTGCGGCCGCACACGCAGCGGCTGTGGCAATCGCTGGGGATGGCCGACAAGCAGCTGTTCCTCCGTCACGCCCGGCCGTGGTGGGACGTACATCGGCACCGGATCGCCCCGGAAGTAGCCAGGCGGCTGTCCGCCCTGGTCGACGAGGGCCGGCTGCAGATCATCGCAGGACGTGTTTCAAGCGTGGATCGCACAGGACAAGGTGTCGAGGTCGTGATCCGGCGACGGCGCAATAATGGACCGCCCGAGCGCAGGAGTTTTGGATACATCTTCAACTGCACGGGCCCGCTGGGCGAGATCGGTCGAACCCGCGATCCGCTTCTCCGCCAGATGCTCGACGACGGCCTGGTTTCGGCGGACGAGCTCGGGATCGGGCTGGCGGTGGACGGCCGGTCGCGGTCCGAAAACTCCCCTTGGCTGTGGGCGCTCGGCGCTTTGACGAAAGGCCGCTACTGGGAAATCATCGCTGTCCCGGATATCCGCCACCAGGCTGCCGAGGTAGCGCAGGACATTGCAACGGAGCTTGGCCGATGAGCCCGACGCCCGAAGACGGCGACCTCTACGAATCGCCCTCTCAGATCGCCGTCCCTGACGAGGTGCGCGAGGCCGTTCGCACGCTTATCCGCTGGGCCGGAGACGATCCCGACCGCGAGGGACTGGCCGCGACTCCGGAGCGCGTGGCCCGTGCCTGGGCCGAATATGCCAAGGGCTATGAGGAAGACCCGGCGATCCACCTCAGCCGCACCTTTTACGAGGTCGGCGGCTATGACGAGATCGTGCTTTTGAAGGACATCCCGTTCCAGTCGCATTGCGAACATCACATGGCGCCGATCATCGGCAAGGCGGCCATTGCCTACCTGCCGCGCGACAAGGTCGTCGGGATCAGCAAGCTCGCCAGGGTCCTTCACGGCTATGCGCGGCGGCTGCAGGTGCAGGAACGCCTCACCGCCCAGGTCGCCGACTGCATCTGGGAGCATCTCGAGCCCAAGGCGGTCGCGGTCGTCATCGAGGCCAGCCATTCCTGCATGACCGCGCGCGGAGTGAATACGCCAGGCGTAATGATGACGACCAGCCGGATGATGGGCACCTTCCGATCCGACGAGCGCAGCCGGCGCGAGGTTCTTGCCCTGATGGGGTACTGACACCGAAACGGTTATCGCGGCGTTGGAACACCGTGGCCAAGGCAAAGCGCAAGCAGAAGCTGAGAGTGTTCCGGACGCCGATCGGCTTCCACGATGCCTATGTCGCCGCTCCCAGCCAGAAAGCGGCGCTGGAGGCTTGGGGCGCTGACTCCAACCTGTTCGCTCAGGGCGCGGCCGAGCAGGTGACCGATCCCGAGCTCATGAAAATGCCGCTGGAGCACCCTGGAGAGGTGGTGAAGGTGCTTCGCGGAAACGGCGCCGAGCATCTCGCCGCGATCGACATGCAGAAGCCGCGCAGGCGGAGCTCGAAGCCTGGAGCCGAGATCGTCCGCAAGCCCCGCCTGCCAAGGCCGAGCCGGAAGGGTGTCGAGCGGGCGGAGAAGGCGCTCGAGGCGCTCGAGCAACGTCAGGAAAAGGAGCTAGCTGCGGTCGAGAGGCGGATCGCCGACCTCGAACGCAAGCGCCGAGAGCTTCTGCGCCGCCACGAACGCGACCGGGACGAGGCTCGCCAGGCGCTCGAGGACGAGCGGGCGGAATATGATCGCGCGGTCCGCCGTCACGACTCCGGTTGAGTTTCAATGCGCCCGGATTAGGGTCTGCACCGATGCGCCAGTACCTCGACCTGCTGCAAACCATCCTCGACAAGGGCACCGAGCAGCCGGATCGGACCGGCACTGGAACGCTCACCTATTTCGGCGCCCAGATGCGGTTCGATCTTGGCAACGGCTTCCCGCTGCTGACCACCAAGAAGCTCCACTTGCGCTCGATCATCGTCGAGCTTTTGTGGTTCCTCCGGGGCGAGACCAACATCGCCTGGCTCAAGGAGCGCAAGGTCCGGATCTGGGACGAATGGGCGGACGAGAACGGCGATCTCGGACCGGTCTACGGCAAGCAGTGGCGCGACTGGGAGGCCGCCGACGGCCGCCACATCGACCAGATCGCCAACCTCGTCGAGCTGATCCGCAAGGACCCGGCCTCGCGGCGGCAGATCGTCACCGCCTGGAACCCGGGAGAGATCCACAAGATGGCGCTCGCCCCCTGCCACTGCCTGTTCCAGACGCAGGTCACCGGCGGGCGGCTCAACCTGCAGCTTTACCAGCGCAGCGCCGACATGTTCCTCGGTGTGCCGTTCAACATCGCGAGCTATTCGCTGCTGACTCACATGCTGGCGCGCGAATGCGGGCTTGAGCCCGGGGTGTTCGTCTGGACTGGCGGCGATTGCCACATCTACTCGAACCACATGGAGCAGGTCCGCGAGCAGCTGAGCCGGGAGCCGCGTCCATTGCCGCAACTGGTCCTCAAGGACCGCGGGCAGGGCCTGTTCGATTACGAGCCCGAGGATTTCGTTTTCGAGAAGTATGACCCGCACCCGCATATCGCGGCCCCGGTCGCGGTCTGACGAGTCGAAAACAAAATCCGGTCAGTCGAGCGGAGCCGTTTCGTTGCTGCCGCGTTTCGTTCCTCTGCAACGCAGGAGAAAGTGCATGTTTCAGAAGCTCACCACCGTTCTGATCATCGGGGCTGCGATCGCCACGGCGGCTTGCAACACCGTTCGCGGCGCCGCGCGCGACGTCAACTCGGTCGCCAACTGCACCGAGAATGTCGTTCTCGAAGGCCAGAACTGCTAGCCCAAGCGGCTGGACAGCGCGCACCCTTCCGGCCATCTTCGTTTCGTACCTGTAAGGGAGAGACGAAATGGGTTCGAAGCTCGTGACTGCGCTGATCCTGGTCGGCTGCCTCGCCGTTGCCGCCTGCAACACGGTTCGCGGCGCGGCGGCCGACGTCAATTCGGTCGCAAACTGCACCGAAAACGCGATCAAGAGCGGCTACTGCAAGTAAGCGGCCGCGCTACCTACAAGAAGCCCCGCCGGCGCGAACCGGCGGGGCTTTTGGTTTGGGTCTCCGCTTCGGGCGATCAGTCCTTCAGGTAATCCCCGGCGTCGGCATCGAGTCCGTGGCCCGAGGGTGCGACCTCTGCCAGCGGATCGGCCTGGATGGCCGCTTCCTCGCCCTGGGCCAGCTCGGCCGCATGCTCCTCAGCAGCGTTGTCCGGAAGGATCAGCGATTCCTGGAGCTTGCGCTGCTGCGCCCGAAGCGCCGCATCGCGCGCGGAGGCCGCGATCCTCAGGCGGTTCATGCCCGCGCCGGTTCCGGCGGGGATAAGGCGTCCGACGATCACGTTCTCCTTGAGGCCTTGGAGCGTGTCGACCTTGCCCTGGACCGAAGCCTCGGTGAGCACACGGGTCGTCTCCTGGAAGGAGGCGGCCGAGATGAAGCTTCGCGTCTGCAGGCTGGCCTTGGTGATCCCCAGCAGCACCGGCTTGCCTTGCGCGGGCTTCTGCTTCTTCTCGAGGCGCGAGTTGATTTCGTCCATCTCCTCGCGGTCGACCTGTTCGCCCGGAAGCAAGGTGGTGTCGCCGCCGTCGGTGATCTCGACCTTCTGCAGCATCTGGCGAACGATCACCTCGATGTGCTTGTCGTTGATCTTCACGCCCTGCAGTCGGTAGACTTCCTGGATCTCGCTGACGAGATATTCGGCCAGCGCTTCCACGCCGAGCACTTCCAGGATGTCGTGCGGATCGGGTGAACCGCCGACGAGATTGTCGCCGCGCTTCACATAGTCGCCTTCCTGCACCTCGATCAGCTTCGCCTTCGGAACCAGGTACTCGACCGGTTCGCCGCCGTCCTCGGGAACGATCGCGATCTTCCGCTTCGCCTTGTAGTCGCGAAGGAAGGTGACCTTGCCGGACACCTTGGCGATGATTGCGTTCTCCTTCGGCTTGCGGGCCTCGAACAGCTCGGCGACGCGCGGCAGACCGCCGGTGATGTCGCGGGTCCTTGCGGCCTCGCGCGGAAGCCGGGCGAGAACTTCGCCGGCTTCGACTTCCTGGCCGTCCTCGACCGCGATGATCGCGCCGGTCGGCAGCCGGTAGACGCCGGCTTCCTTGGCCTTGCCGCCCATGAGCGTCAGGCGCGGATGCAGGCTGTCCTTCTTCGAGCGGCCGGTATCCTCGGTGACCACGCGCTGCGTGATACCCGTGGATTCGTCGACCTGCTCGGTCATCGTCCGGTTCTCGATCAGGTCCTGGTACTTAACCGTACCGCCCATCTCTGTGATGACCGGGCTGAACGCCGGGTCCCACTCGGCGATGCGGTCGCCGCGGCTGACGATGTGCCCGCTTTCGTAG
>JBKHXB010000007.1:0-47287 GCA_046566245.1 Alphaproteobacteria bacterium
CGATCCCTGCCCGATGTCCGCGATGGGCTGAAACCGGTTCACCGGAGGCTCCTTTGGGCAATGCGGCTGCTCCGGCTCGATCCGGGTGCCGCGTTCAAGAAGTCGGCCCGTGTCGTCGGCGACGTGATCGGCAAATACCACCCGCACGGCGACTCGTCGGTCTATGACGCGATGGTCCGCCTCGCCCAGGATTTCGCGCTCCGCTATCCGCTCGTCGACGGACAAGGGAATTTCGGCAACATCGACGGCGATAATGCGGCCGCCTACCGCTACACCGAGGCTCGGCTAACCGCGGTCGCGACGCAGCTTATGGCCGGACTGGACGAAGGCACGGTCGACTTTCGGCCAACGTACAACGGCGAAGAGGAAGAGCCGGAGGTCTTCCCAGGCCTGTTCCCGAACCTGCTTGCCAACGGTGCGAGCGGAATCGCGGTGGGCATGGCGACGTCGATCCCCCCGCACAATGTCGGCGAGCTGATCGACGCAGCGGTCAAGCTGATCGAACGCAAGCGCATCGACGATCGCGAACTGATGGAGATCGTCAAAGGCCCGGATTTCCCGACGGGCGGGGTACTGGTCGACGACAAGGAAACGATCCTCCGCGCGTACGTCAGCGGCCGCGGATCGCTGCGCCTGCGCGCAAGGATCGAGGTCGAGCGCGAGAAGGGGGGTGGCTGGCACCTCCTGGTGAGCGAGATTCCCTACGGCATCCAGAAATCCCGGCTGATCGAGCAGATCGCTGCGCTGATCGCGGAGAAGAAGCTCCCGATCCTCGCCGACGTCCGCGACGAAAGCGACGAGAAGGTCCGACTGGTCCTCGAGCCACGCGCGCGGACGGTCGATCCGGAGCTGATGATCGAGACGCTTTGCCGGCTTACCGACCTCGAAATCCGGTTCCCGCTCAATCTCAACGTCCTCGACGAGAACCGTACTCCGGGCGTGATGAGCCTCAAGGAGGCGCTTGCGGCCTGGCTTAAGTTCCAGCGGGAAGTCCTGGTCCGTCGAAGCCAGGTGCGGATCGGCAAGATCGACGACCGGCTCGAGCTGCTCGACGGCTTCCTCGTCGCCTATCTCAACCTCGACCGCGTGATCGCCATCATCCGCACGGAAGACGAGCCGAAGGCGGTGATGATGGCGGAATTCTCGCTTTCCGATCGCCAGGCCGAAGCCATCCTCAACATGCGCCTGCGGTCCTTGCGCAAGCTCGAGGAGATCGAGATCGCGAAGGAGCGCACGGCGCTCGCGGAAGAGAAAGAGGGCTTGCAACAGCTGCTCGGCGATGAGGAGCGGCAGTGGCGCAGGCTCAGGAAGGACCTGAAGGCGGTCAAGGAGAAGTTCGCCGACGAGCGCCGGACGCAGTTCGCCGAGGCCGCCCCGGCGCGCGAGATCGACTGGTCGGCGATGATCGAGAAGGAGCCGATCACGGTCATCCTGTCGCAGCGCGGCTGGATCCGGGCGATGAAGGGCCATGTCGCGTTAGAGGAAGTGGAGCAACTCAAGTGGCGCGAGGGCGACGGGCCTTTCATCCATTTCCACGCCCAGACGACCGACAAGCTGGCGCTCTTCGCTGACAACGGCCGCGTCTACACGCTTCCCGGCGACCGGCTGCCGGGCGGCCGCGGTTTCGGCGAGCCGGTTCGCCTCCAGATCGATCTCCAGCCAGAGGTCGAAGTCGTGAACCTGCTGGTCGCCCGTCCTGGAATGAAGCTGCTGGTGGCGTCGTCCGATGGACGCGGCTTCATTACTTCTGCGGATTCGACGATCGCGGAGACCCGGAAGGGCAAGCAACTGGTGAACCTCCGGCCGGGCGCGAAGCTTGCGGTCGTGAGACCGGTCCCCGAAGGGGCCGACGCGGTGGCGACCGTCGGCGAAAACCGGAAGCTGCTCGTCTTCCCGCTCGCTGACCTGCCGGAGCTTGGCCGCGGCCAGGGGGTGATGCTCCAGCGCTATCGCGACGGCGGGCTGTCGGACGCCTTGCCCTTCCGGCTGGCGGACGGCCTGAGCTGGAGTCTCGGAGGCGAAAGCGGCCGCACCCGGACGGAAACGGACCTCAGCCCATGGCGGGCGGCAAGGGGCGCCGCAGGCCGCATGCCGCCCATCGGGTTCCCGCGCTCAAATCGCTTCGGCTGATTTAACCATCAGCGGTCAACAACGGCGTACAGGCCGGGCTGGATACTTCGAATTAACTCCTGTTCGGCATATCCCGGACGATGCAGGCCGCGAAACAGCGTTCCGGGGTGCCGACCCGCGCGCGTCGAACGGACGGCCCAGTGGCAAAGCCGCCGCTGGCGACCGCCGACGACACGGCGCTGCTCGACGCGTTGCCGATAGCGGCGGCGGTGCTCGGGCGCGCCGAAGACGGAGCGACTGTCGTCCTTGCGCACAACAGCCGGTTCTTCGACGCGGTCGCTCTTTCGAGTTGCACAGCGACGGACTGGAACAAGGCGGATTGCCTTAAGGAAGGCCCGATCGCCCAGCTGTTCGAGGGGTTCTTCAACGACCCGCTTTCGGGCGACGAGCTCGACATCAAGGATGGTGAGGGCGTTTCGGCGCGGTACCTGAGGATCAAGCTCGCGCCGCTCCCGCATGGCCATGGGACGATCCCGCGCTGCCTGATGAGCGTGGTCGATCGCACGGTCGAGGTCCAGGCGGAGCGCACGCTTCGTGCCGAGATGCTCCGCGACAGCCTGACCGGGCTGCCGAACCGCCTCTCCTTTACGGAACAGATCGAGCGCGTCGGCGAGGCCGGCCCGGACGAGGTCGAGCACGCCGTGCTGGTCGTCGACATGCTCCGTTTCAGCCGGATCAACGAAAGCGTCGGAAGCCTCGCCGGCGATGAGCTGCTGATCACGTTCGCAAGGCGCCTGATGTCGGCGCTCCGCGGCGGTGACGTGCTTGCGCGGACAGGCGGCAACGAGTTCGGCATATTGGTCTCGCTCCGGCGCGGAATAGAGGATGCGCTGACCGCGGCCGCCCGCATCCAGGAGGTGATGTCGGCGCCATTCCACATCTCCGACCTCGACATCCGGGTCGAGTGCGCGATCGGCGTTGCGCTGATGCACGAAGGCCAGGACGCCGAAGAGCTGTTCCGGAACGCGCAATTCGCGGTCAAGCAGGCCAAGAAGAGCGGAACGCCCGAGATCTACGAGCCCAACCAGGCGAGCCTTGCCCGTCGGCGCTTCTCAATCGAGACCGAGCTACGGCGCGCTCTCGACCGCGACCAGCTCGACCTTTTCTACCAGCCGCTAATCGACTTGAAGTCGGGCGAGGTCGCCGGGTTCGAGGCGCTTGCCCGCTGGGTGCATGAAGACCGTGGCGAGATTTCGCCGTCGGAATTCATCCCCGTGGCCGAGGAATCGGGCCTCATCCTGCAACTCGGCCGCTGGGCGATGGACAAGGCAGCGCGAACGCTCGCCTCCTGGGATGCAGCGGCCGGATCGCCGCTCCCGCTTTACGTCGCCGTAAACCTTTCCGCGATCCAGGTCGCGCGTGACGACGTCGCGACCATCGTTTCGAATGCGCTGCGGTCGAGCGGTCTGAGCGGCGACCGGCTGACCCTGGAATTGACCGAGAGCTCGATCCTGCAGGACCCGGCGCGCGCGACGCGGGTGTTCGAGGCACTGAAGGCGCTCGACGCGACCGTGGCGATGGACGATTTCGGAACCGGCTATTCGAGCCTCGCCTATCTCCAGCGGCTGCCGATCGACGTTCTGAAGATCGACAAGAGCTTCGTGTCCGGAATGATGGTCGATCCCGACGCCGTCGCGATCGTCCGCGCCATCCTCAGCCTCGCCGATGCGCTAGGAATGTCGACCACCGCCGAGGGGATCGAGACGGTCGAGCTCGCCACGACTCTTGCCACGCTCGGCTGCGCCAGCGGCCAAGGCTATTATTTCGCGCGGCCGCTCGAGCCCTCAGCGGCGCTCGACTATTTCAACTCCCGCCAAAGGCACTCGGCGGTCCGGCCTATTGATATTCGACGCTGACGTTGAAGGTGCCGACATAGGTGCCGGCGGCGGT
Source organism: Alphaproteobacteria bacterium (assembly GCA_046566245.1). Taxonomy (GTDB): domain Bacteria; phylum Pseudomonadota; class Alphaproteobacteria; order Sphingomonadales; family Sphingomonadaceae; genus Sphingomicrobium. Next base: position 4,021 of record JBKHXB010000007.1, read on the forward strand.
CGTCGAATTCAGTGTGAGCGATCCGCCCAGGTTGAAATTGGTCCCGGGCGCCCCCGAGTTGGGAAGGTACACGCTGCCCGGACTGTCGACGACCAGGGTCAGGGTTTTCGTGCTGTCCGACTGGTTGACCAGCGTCACGTTCGGCGCGTGAATGATCACCGTCTGTTTGTTCGACCCCGCGACATTGTAGCGCGCGACCATGGCCGCCCCCGAACAGGTGACGTTTGCCGGGCAGGTGAGGCTCCCCGACCGTGACAGGCTGACCGTCGCCCCGCTCCAAGAACCAGGCCCAAGGAGCAGGGTACCAAGATCGAGGTTCTGGATCGCGCTCAAGGTCAGCGGCTTGACCACCTGGGCCTTGGCCTGGGCATTGATGGTCTCGGCGTTCGCGGGCACGGCGAAGGCGGCCGCGGTGGCGGCTCCGACGACGGCTATGCCGGCAAGACGCAGACTCACTGGCCCCCTCCGACCCCGCAGCGGCGGGGACATGGTCATCACGCAATTAACCATCTGGCGGAGTAGCTCGCCGGAGTTGAGAGCCGGTTAACGCCGGTCAGATTCGATTTCCTCTTCCACGATGGAGTCCAGCGTCTCGCCGCCGGCAAAACCGCTGGCGATCCAGCGGTCCTCGATCCGCCTCAAGACGCGGGAAACGACCGGCCCCGCGGTCAGCCCGCGCTTGATCAGCGCCCCGCCGCCGACCGGAAGCTTCGGGGGAGTCCAGCCCGCGATCTCCCGCGCCTCGTCCACCCGGCCCGCCATCAGCAGCCGGTCGACGGCGCAGTCCACCCCGGCGCGATAGGCGGTCTCGCGCGGGTCCTCGGCGACTTCCGGGGAAGCGGCGCAGGCCACGCGCTTGCGCGCGCGGTTCGACAGCTTGAGCCGCGCCGCGACCGCCCCCGCGACCTCCGGGTCGCGCGGAAGCAGCGCCGTCAGGCGCCTGAGCGGTTCGGGCGGGATTCCGGCCTTCGATTCGGCCGCGACGACACCCTTGAGCGCGGCCACCGAACCAAGCTCGATCTCGGGAATCACGGGCCTGAGGATGCCCTGCTCGAGCATTACCCGGACGGTCGGGCAGGGATCGTCGACCGCAAGCAGCTTCAACAGCTCGTCGGCGATCCTCTCCCGGGACAGGGCCATCAGGTCGTTGGATCGCGCAGCGCAGGCTTCGAGCGCCGCTTCGTCCGGCTTTCCCGCGCCGAACCGCGCGTGAAAGCGGAAGAAGCGCAGGATCCGCAGATGGTCCTCGGCGATGCGCTCGTAAGGGTCGCCGATGAACCGCACGTGCCGCTGCTCGAGATCGTCGAGGCCGCCGAAGTAATCGAAGATCTCGCCGCTCTCCGGATCGGCCATCAGGGCGTTGATGGTGAAGTCGCGCCTCGCCGCGTCCTCGCGCCAGTCGTCAGTGTAGCTGACCTTTGCACGGCGGCCGAACGTCTCCACGTCGCGGCGGAGGGTCGTGACCTCATAGGGATGTCCGTCACTGACTGCGGTGACGGTGCCGTGGTCGAACCCGGTCGGAACGGCCTTGAGCCCGGCGACCTGCAGCCGCTCGACGACTTCCTCGGGCTTGAGCCTTGTCGCGAGGTCGACGTCGCTGACCGGAAGGCCGAGCAGGCCGTCACGAACCGCCCCGCCGACGTAGCGCGTGAGGCCCTCGTCCGAGCCAAGCGCCTTGAGCAGCTTGGCCATGCCCCGTCGCCGCCGCCAGTGCTTGGGATCGATCCTCACGTCCATTGCAGCCGCCGCGAAAGGTTAACGAGCATGGCCGCGGTCGCTCCCCAGATCAGCCGGTCTTCCCATTCGATCCGCCAGTAGCGGCGCTCGACGCCGCCGGAAACAGCGAGTTCGCTCCTCCGGTTCGCCGGGTCGAGAAGGTGCGCGAGCGGCGCCTCAAACCAGTCGGCGACCTCGTGGTCGTGCGGCATTAGCGGCAGGCCGGGCGGAATTACGCCGATCACGGGGGTCACGAGGTAGCCGGTGATCGTCCGGTAGACATCGAGCGAGCCGGCGACCTCGACGAGGGAAGGGTCGAGCTCGAGCTCTTCGTTCGCTTCGCGGAGCGCAGCCGTGACCGCCTCCTCGCCGGGGTCGATTCGCCCGCCCGGGAAGGCGACCTGCCCGGCATGGGTGCGAAGGTGCTCGCGGCGAACCGTCAGGATCACGCCGGGCTCCGGCCGGTCAGTCATGGCAATGAGGACAGCCGCCGGGGTGGCTGGCCCCTCCAGCTCGACATCGCCTTGCTGGGCCGGCTCGGAAGGAGCTGCGGCGAGGCTAGAGCGCAGGCGCTGAACCAGGCTCATCGCGCGTGCGCGAGCGGGAAGAAGCGCCCCTCGCTCCACACGCCCGGAGGGTCCGCGCCCTCGGCGAGGGCGATCTCGGCGAGCTCGTAATAGATCGGGCGCGACAGCTCGGCCTCGAGGCCGTGGCGCACCAGGACACGCGGGGACGGGCCGTTCGCGTCCTCGACGACCATCAGCGGGTGCTCGGGCCCGACGATCACCGCGTCGCCGCTGTCGAGCGCGAGCGCGATCCGGCGCTCTTCGCCCGAGCCCTCGGTGGTCATGTCGACGGCGCGGAATGCGGTGCGCTCGACCTCGATCCCGAGCTTTTCGACCGGCGTGACGAGCACGTGCCTGCCGTCGGGCTCGCGCCTCAGGATCGTCGAGAACAGGCGGACCATCGCCGGCCGCGCGATCGGCGAGCCGTTGTGATGCCAGGCCCCGTCGGCAGCGATCCGCATGCCCGAGTCGCCGCACCAGGGCGGGTCCCACCGGTCCACCGGCGGCAGCTGTCGCTCGTCGATGAGGCGCTGGAGCTCGGCAAGGCTCACTCCCTTGAGCGCGATTGGCGGCCGGGTCTCGGGCATGGACCATGGATTGCGTCGCTTCGCCCCCGATGACAACTAGGAGCGATGGAGCAGCCCGCCACTGCGATCGTCACCGGCGCCGGCAAGCGCATCGGCGCGCGAATCGCGGGGGCGCTGGTCGAGCGCGGCTGGACCGTTCTTGCGCACGTGCGGAATAGCGGCGATTTCGTGCCCGCGGGCACCCTCAAGGTCGCGGCCGAGCTCACCGCAACCGATTGCGCGGCGACGATTTTCAGCGCCGCCAAAGGGCTGCCTCCCGTGCGCCTGCTGGTCAACAACGCGGCGCGCTTCTCCTGGGACGGCTTCGGAGAGTTCAGCGCCGACGAGCTCGATGCCCACATGCACGCGAACGTCCGGGCGCCACTGCTGCTCATCGAGGAGCTGGCGAGGCGCCACGAGGGCGGTGACGCGCTCGTCGTCAACATGCTCGATTCCAAGCTCCTGGCCCCGAACCCGGATTTCCTCAGCTACACGCTGTCGAAACAGGCGCTGATGGGAGCGACCGACCTTGCCGCGCGTGCGCTCGCGCACAAGGGGATACGTGTGAACGGCATCGCGCCCGCGCTGATGCTCCGGTCCCACGGGCAGAGCGAGGCGAATTACCGGGCGATGCACGCCCGCAACCCGCTTGGACGGGGAGTGACTCCTGAAGACGTCATGGCGGCAATCGACTATCTGCTTGCGGCGCGGAGCGTGACCGGCGAAGTGCTGACGATCGACGGCGGCCAGCGGTTCGACCCACCGGGCCGTGACGTCCAGTTCCTGGAGCCATGATGGAAACACCCAAGCTGAGCGGCCTCGTTCCCGATTCGTTGCGGCCTAAGTCCGCGCGGATCCTGCTCGATTCGCTCGAGGTGATGGCCGACATCGGGTTCCACGACTTCGAGGTCGGCGCTCCGCAGCGGCTGCTGGTCACGGTCGAGGTCTGGGTGGAGGAAGCGGGCGCCCCCGCCGGTGACGATCCGGGGCTCGCCTGGGATTATGATTACGTGCGCCACCAGGTGGTCGAGCTCGCCGGCGAGAGGCGGTACAACCTCCAGGAATCCTTCGTCGAGGCGCTCTACATGCGGCTCGCGGCGATGCGGGGCGTGAGGGCGTTGAGGGTCTCGAGCTCCAAGCCGGACATCTATCCCGATGCCCGCGGGGTGGGGGTCGAATTCGCCTCTTTCAAGGGGGCATTCCCCGAGTCCTGAGCAAACACGTTCGGCGCGTGGAACAAAACCGCTTGCACGGCACTTGAAGCGGCAATAAGGAGGCGCGCTTGCTGACCATGAGACTTTGATACATGGGCAGTTTCCTATCTGCCGACAGGGCCGAAAGGGGAGGCCCGGTACAGACCGTGGAGTTCACGGCGTCTCGAGGAGATATTTGGGTACATGGCTTCTTACGCCCAACGCAAAGAACTTAGCGGCAATCGCACACTGGCGATCGTCATCGTCTTCATCCTTCAGGCAGCCCTGGGGTATGCGATTGTCACTGGCCTCGCCTACAATGTGATCAAGAAGGCGGCAGAGGACCTCAAGACCTTCGACGTCGAGGAGGAGCCGCCGCCACCCGAGGAGCCGCCGCCGCCGCCGCCGGACCAGCCGGTCGAGCCGCCGCCGGTCGTCGCTCCGCCGCCGATCGTCCGCACCAACGTCACTCCGCCGCCGCCGATCGTCCAGGTGCCGGTGGCTCCGCCCCCGATCATCACTCCCCAGGCCCCGCCGGCCCCGCCGCCGCCGCCTGCGGCCAAGGTGGTCAAGGCGCAGAGCGCCCGCGGAAACCTGCAGGCCCTGTTCTCGCCGGAGGATTATCCTCAGGACGCGCTTCGTAACGAGGAGACCGGGACCGTGTCCGTTCGCCTCGACATCGGCACGAACGGCCGGGTTACGGGCTGCACCGTCACCGGCTCCAGCGGCTCGAACTCGCTCGACCGCGCGACGTGCCGGATCTTGACCAGTCGGGCGCGTTTCACGCCGGCCAAGCTCAGCAACGGGCAGCCAACCACGGATACCTACAACCAGAGGATTACCTGGCGTCTCCAGTGAGGCGGCAGTTTTTCGAAAGGCTAATCAGAGGAAAGTAGACGAATATGGCACTTCTCCAACTTACCGCAGCCGCTGCTGCCGCTCCCGCCGGGGAGAACCCATACGGCCTGTGGCCCGCGCTCGAGCAGGGCGGCGTCATCGCCTGGGCGGTGTTCATCATCCTCGTGATGATGTCCGTCTTCTCCTTCTACATCCTGTTCACGAAGCTGATGCAGCAGCAGAAGATCATCGCTCAGGGCCGCAAGGTGCGCGCGAGCTTCTGGAACTCGCCAAACCTGCGCGAGGCGTCGAAGAAGCTTGACCCGAAGAGCGCCTATCGCGCGATCGTCGACGACGCGCTGGTCGCTCAGGAACAGCACGGCAAGCTGACTGACCCGATCGACCAGCACGACTGGATGGCCAACAGCCTGGCGCGCAGCCAGGGCCAGATCGGCGCCCGTCTCGGCGAAGGCCTCGCCTTCCTCGCGACGGTCGGCTCGACCGCTCCGTTCATCGGCCTGTTCGGCACCGTCATCGGCATTTACCGGGCGCTCATCAAGATCGGCGCTGCCGGCCAGGCGTCGATTGACGCGGTTGCCGGCCCGGTCGGTGAAGCGCTGATCATGACCGCTCTCGGTCTGGTCGTCGCGGTTCCGGCGGTGCTCGCCTACAACTGGCTCATCCGCCGCAACAAGTCGATCATGGAGGACCTCGCTGCCTTCACGAACGACCTGCACGGCTATCTGATGTCCGAGGGCCGCGTGAAGCCGGCGTTCGCCGAGGCGAAGGCTGGGACGCGCGCCGCCGCTCCGGGCGCGGCTCCGTCGACGACCACTGCCGGCAACCCCGGCGGGCGTCAGCCGCTCCGCACCGGCGCGACCCAGACCGGCGCAGAGACCGAGGCCTGAGGCTGATCGAATCCGGCCGGGCCGCCCAGCGTGGCCCGGCCATCGCGGCCCAGCCCTTAGAATGAAGGCGCATTATCGATGGGAATGAACGTAGGACCCGCTGACGGCGACGAAGAAGAAGCCATCTCCGACATCAACGTGATCCCGCTCGCGGACACGATGCTCGTGATGCTCATCATCTTCCTCGTGACCGTCCCGGTCATCATCCAGACTGTGCCGGTCCAGCTTCCGAACGTCCGCTACGAGCCGACGCAGACGAAGCCCGAAAACGTCTCGCTGACGGTGCGCGGCGGTCCGGGCGGCACCTGCGAGGTCTATTGGAACCTCACGAGGGTGAACAGCCAGCAGCTGCTCGACCGCGCGGTCAAGAAGCTCGAGGACACGATCGAGAAGGCCGGCGGGGTCGAGAACCTGACCGAGGAAACGATGCCGGAGGCGCACATCCGCGGCGACGTCAACACGCCGTACCGGTGCATCGGCGGCGCCATCTTCACCATGCAGCGTGCTGGGTTCGCGCGGATCGGGTTCATTTCCGAGCCGCCGCCGAACGCCGGCGTCCGGGCAGAGTAGGAGTAGCTCGCCATGGCAATGCAGACGACGAGCGACAACCGCAGGGGTGAGCCGATGCTCGACATGAATGTCGTGCCGCTCATCGACATCCTGCTCGTGCTCCTGATCATGTTCATCATCACCATCCCGGTGCAGACGCACGCGGTGAAGCTGGACCTTCCGCAGGACCAGCCGAACCAGACGCCGCCGCCGGTCGACCCGGTGAAGAACAAGGTGGTGATCACCGCGAGCAACCAGATCCTGTGGAACGGGGCGCCTGTCTCGCCGCAGCAGCTTCGCCTTTACCTTGACGCGACGCAGCAAATGGATCCCGTGCCGGAGCTTCACCTCCAGCCCGAGCCGAACGCGCGCTACGCGCTGGTCGACGAGGTGCTTGCGATCACCAAGCGGGCGCACGTCGAGAAGATGGGCTTCGTCGGCAACGAGGCTTATTCCACCTTCTAGCCAGCGATCCACTTTCCTCCGATCGAGGGCGGTCCTTCGGGGCCGCCCTTTTTCGTTCCCGCCGCCTCTGGCGCCGATGTGCGCGGCGTGCCATGCACCGCCGCGAAAGAAATGAGCGAAATGCGCGATTTTGCCGTTGTCATCCTTGCCGCCGGCCAAGGCACCCGCATGCGTTCCGATACGCACAAGGTGCTGCACCCGATCGCGTCCAGGCCGCTGCTCATGCACCTGCTCGAAAGCGTGGATTCCCTCGGCGCGAAGAAGCGCGTGGTCGTGGTCGGCAAGGGCCGCGACCAGGTCGAGCAGGCGCTCGAAGCGCGCGACGTCACGGTTGTCCACCAGGCCGAGCAGAAGGGCACCGGCCATGCGGTCCAGCAGGCCAGGCAGGCGCTAGAGTGTTACGAAGGCCCCGTCCTGGTGCTCTACGGCGACACGCCGTTCGTCGAGGCAGCCACGTTGCGGCGGATGCTCGAACGCCTCGCCGGCGACGACCAGCCGGGCGTCGTCGTCCTCGCGTCGCAGCCGGCCGACCCGGCGGCCTATGGGCGGATTATCCTTGGGCAAGGCGACCGCATCGCCAAGATGGTCGAGTTCCGCGACGCCACCGAAGAAGAGCGCGCCGTCCGCCTGTGCAACTCCGGGATGATGGCGGTTCGCGCGCCCGACCTGTTTCGCTGGCTTGACCAGGTAAAGAACGACAATGCGGCCGGCGAATATTACCTGCCGGACGTCGTCAATATCGCCGCGTCCGAAGGCCGCCTGACGGTGATGATCGAGGGCGACCCTTATGAGACCGCGGGAGTCAACAGCCGCGCGGAGCTCGCCCATCTCGAGCTTGAATGGCAGCGGCGGCGGCGCGAACAGGTGCTCGACGAGGGCGCGACGCTGATCGATCCCGAAAGCGTCTGGTTCGCCTATGACACGAAGCTCGGGCGCGACGTGACCGTCGAGCCGCACGTTGTGTTCGGCCCAGGCGTCCAGGTCGCGGACGGGGCGACGATCAAGGCCTTCAGCCATATCGAGGGAGCGATAATCGGCGCGCGGGCGCAGATCGGACCCTTCGCCCGGATCCGGCCCGGGACGATGCTCGCCGAGCGGGCCAAGGTGGGCAATTTCGTCGAGCTCAAGAAGGCGTCGGTCGGTCCCGGCGCGAAGGTCAACCACCTGTCCTATGTCGGCGACAGCGAGGTCGGGGCGAAAGCCAACATCGGGGCCGGCACGATCACCTGCAATTACGATGGGTTCGGCAAGTACCGGACGGTGATCGGCGAGGGGGCCTTCGTCGGCTCCAATACTTCGCTCGTCGCGCCCGTCCGCATCGGCGCCGGAGCGATCGTCGGCGCAGGATCGGTGATCACCAGCGACGTCGAGGCCGACAGCCTGGCGGTCGAGCGAAGCCAGCAGAAGGGGATCGCGGGCTGGGCCAGGAAGTTCCGCGAACGGATGACGAAGAAAGCGGCCGAGTAGCATGTGTGGGATTGTCGGGATCGTCGGCAGGGAAGATGTCGCTGGGCGGCTCTTCGACGGGCTCAAGCGGCTCGAGTATCGCGGCTATGACTCGGCCGGCATCTGCACGATCGCGGACGGTGGCTTCCAGCGGCGGCGCGCCGAGGGCAAGCTCGAGAACCTGAAGCGGCAACTTGACGGCGATCCGCTTGGAGGTGTCGTCGGCATCGCGCACACGCGCTGGGCGACGCACGGAGCGCCAACGGTCGGCAACGCGCATCCACACATCGTCCGGCCTGTCGCCCTGGTTCACAACGGCATCATCGAGAACTTCAAGCCGCTTCGGGACGAGCTGCTCGCCGAGGGACGCAAGTTCGAGAGCGAGACCGACACGGAGGTGGTTGGCCATCTCGTCGCCCGCCAGATCGAGGAGGGCATGTCGCCTCCGGAAGCGGTCGCGGCCGTACTTCCGAGGCTTCAGGGCGCCTTCGCCATCGCCTTCCTGTTTAAGGACGATCCGGACCTCGTCATCGGCGCTCGAATGGGCGCCCCGCTCACCGTCGGCTACGGAGACGGGGAGAACTACCTGGGCTCGGACGCGATCGCGGTGGCACCGTGGACGCAGCGCATCGCCTATCTGGAGGAAGGCGACTGGGCGGTGGTGCGGCGCGACGGCATCGAGATTTTCGACCGCGACAATGAGCCGGTTGAGCGTGAGATCGTCGAATCGGGCGCTTCATCGGCTCCGGTCGAGAAGGGCAATTACCGGCACTTCATGCAGAAGGAGATCTTCGAGCAGCCGATCGTCGTCGCCCAGACCCTCCAGAGCTATGTGCGGCCCTTCGAGGGGGAGGTCGCGCTTCCCGATTTTGGCTTCGACCTGGCGGCGGTGGAGCGGCTCACGATCGTCGCCTGCGGCACAAGCTATTACGCCGGCCTGGTCGCCAAATACTGGATCGAGCAGTTCGCGCGGGTGCCCGTCGACATCGATGTGGCGTCCGAGTTCCGCTACCGCGACCCGGTGCTGGAGCCCGGCGGGCTCGCCCTGTTCGTCAGCCAATCGGGAGAGACAGCGGACACGCTGGCGGCGCTGCGCCACGCCAAGGCGCAGGGCCAGCGCATCGCGGTCGTCGTTAACGTTCCCACCAGCTCCATGGCCCGCGAGGCGGACTTGCTGCTACCGACCCATGCGGGCCCGGAGATCGGTGTCGCCTCGACCAAGGCCTTCACCTGCCAGCTCGCGGTTCTCGCGGCGCTCGCAGCCAACCTCGCGTGCACCAGGGGGCTGATGAACCCGGACGAGGAGCGCGACGTCGTCGCCCATCTCCAGGAGGCGCCGGCCGCTCTCAACGCCGCGCTGGGCCATGATGAGGACATCGCCGCGATGGCGCACCTCATCGCGCCGGCCCGCGACGTGCTCTACCTCGGCCGCGGGCCCTATTATCCGATGGCCTTGGAAGGCGCCCTGAAGCTCAAGGAAATCAGCTACATCCACGCTGAGGGCTATGCGGCCGGCGAGATGAAGCACGGACCGATCGCGCTGATCGACGACAATGTGCCGGTGATTGTCCTCGCGCCGTCAGGGCCGCTGTTCGAAAAGACCGTCAGCAACATGCAGGAGGTCCGCGCCCGCGGCGGCAAGATCGTCCTCATCAGCGATTCCAAGGGGTTGGACGAAGCGGGCGAGGGCTGCATCGCGACGATCGAGATGCCGGAGGTCCACCCGCTGATCGCGCCGATCGTCTATGCAGTCCCGGTGCAGCTACTCGCCTATCATACCGCCGTGCTCAAAGGCACGGACGTCGACCAGCCGCGCAACCTCGCCAAGAGCGTGACGGTGGAATGATCGTCGCCGGCGGCTGTCACTGCGGAAGCGTCCGGTTCGAGGCAGAGATCGGCGACGAGCCGGTCGCGGCGCTGGAATGCAACTGCTCGGTCTGCCGGATGACCGGATTTCTCCACATCATCGTCCCGCATCCGGATTTCGAGCTTCTGACGGGCCGCAACAGCCTGACGAGCTACCGGTTCGGCACCGGCGTTGCCGAGCATCTTTTCTGCACGCGGTGCGGCGTGAAGAGCTTCTACCAGCCGAGGTCGCACCCGGATTCGTGGAGCGTCAATGCGAGGTGCCTCGACGAGCCGGTGGCGCTTGCTGTCGAGCGGTTCGACGGGCGAAACTGGGAGCAGGCGGCCGCCAATCTCGACGCCGGGACCGGGCGCGGCTAGGCCGCGCGAATGCACCGCCCGCTTCGGCTGACCCTCGATTGCGCAGCGCTCCAGCACAACTGGCGCTGGCTCCAGGATCGCGCTGGCGTGCCCGCGGGCGCGGCGATCAAGGCCGACGGCTATGGCCTGGGCGCCCGCGAGGCGATGGCAAGGCTTCACGAGGCCGGATGCCGGACATTCTTCGTCTCGACCTATGCCGAGGCCGCCGATCTCGGCCCCGTGCCGGGGGACGGCGCGCTCGTCGTGCTGCACGGAGTCGGGCCGGATGATGTCGAAGCGGCGCTCGCTTCGCCTGCACGGCCGGTCCTCAACAGCGTCGAACAGGTAGCCCGGTGGAAGGACATCGCGCCGGGACGCGCCTGCGACGTCATGATCGACACGGGCATGAACCGGCTCGGCCTCGCGCCGGCAGAGATTGCTGCCTTGGACGGTCTCAAGATCGAGGTGCTTCACAGCCACCTCGCCTGCGCGGACGAGGATTCGCCCATGAACCGGCGCCAGCTGGACGCGCTTCGGCAACTGGCGTCGAGCGTACCCGCGAAGGCTTACAGCCTCGCCAATTCGGCCGGCATCTGCCTGGGCCCCGACTACAGCTTCGATCTCGTCCGCCCCGGCCTGTCGCTTTACGGCGGCATTCCCCGCCCGGAGGCGCAGGGAAACATCCGCCAGGTCGCGCGCGTGGAGGCACAGGTGATCCAGCGGCGCACGATCCGTGCGGGCGAAAGCTGCGGCTACGGGGCCACCTTCGTCGCCGAGGAGGACACCGAGGCCGCGGTCGTTAACATCGGCTATGCGGATGGCTACCTGCGCGGTTTTTCATCTCGCGGCGCGGCATTCGCGGGCGAGTTCACGCTGCCGGTGCTCGGCCGCGTGTCCATGGACCTGGTTGCCCTGCGCTGCGATGCCGTACCCGCGCTGAAGGAAGGGGACTGGGTCGAGCTGGATTACGACCTGCCGACGGCTTCCGAAGCGTCTGGCCTCAGCCAGTACGAGCTGCTGACCGCGCTCGGCGACCGGTTCGAGCGGGCTTGGCGCTAGAGCCGGGCGGCGGAGTCTTGGGCTCAAAGCGGCACAGGTCGGCGACGACGCACCTCCAGCATTCGGGCCGCCGCGCCTTGCAGACGTAGCGCCCGTGAAGGATCAGCCAATGGTGCGCGTCGCGGCGGAACGGCTGGGGCACGAGTTTGTCCAGCTTCGCTTCGACCTGGTCGGGGGTCTTGCCGGGCGCGAGACCCGTGCGGTTCGCGACCCGGAACACGTGTGTATCGACCGCGAAAGTCTCCTGGCCGAATGCGGTGTTGAGAACGACGTTGGCGGTCTTTCGGCCCACACCGGGGAGCGACTGCAGCTCCTCCAGCGTACCGGGCACTTTGCCCCCGAACCGCTCGATAAGAGCCCGCGACAAGGCGATGACGTTCTTCGCCTTGGTGTTGAACAGGCCGATGGTCTTGATCTGCTCGCGAAGAGCGTCCTCGCCCAGCGCCACCATCTGCTCCGGCGTCTTCACTCGGCGGAAGAGGTCGCGGGTCGCGACGTTGACGCTCGCGTCCGTTGCCTGCGCCGACAGCACGACGGCAACCAGCAGTGTGAACGGGTTGACATAGTCGAGCTCGGTCGTCGGCGAGGGATTGTCCTCGGCCAGCCGGCGGAAGAATTCGAAAACCTGGTCGCGCTTCACAGCGATTCGATGACGTCGCGCATCGAATAGAGCCCGGGCGGCCGGCCGACGAGAAAGCGCGCCGCGGCGAGCGCGCCGCGGGCGAAGATCGTCCGGTTCTCCGCCCTGTGCGAGAGGATCAGCCGCTCGTCGGGCCCGGCGAAGACCACGTCATGTTCGCCGGCGACGGTTCCGCCGCGCAGCGAGGCGAAGCCGATCGCGCCTTCCTCGCGCCTGAGGCCCGTGCCGTCGCGCCCGCGCTCGGCACGAAGCTCGCTACCGCGGCCGCGCGCGGCGGCTTCGCCCAGGGCGAGCGCCGTCCCCGAGGGCGCATCGGCCTTCCCGCGATGGTGCATCTCCACGATCTCGATGTCCCACTCCGGGCCGAGCGCGCGCGCGGCCCGCTCGACCAGGTCCGACAGGAGGGCGACGCCCAGCGAAGTATTGGCGGCTCGCAGGACGGCGATCGTCTTTGCGGCCTCCCCGATCGCGCGGTCCGCTTCCGCGTCGAGCCCTGTGGTACCGACCAGGAGCGGAATCTTCGCCTCGACCGCGCGCTTAAGGCTCGACGGCAAGGCTTCGGGCGCGGAGAAATCGACCAGCACGTCTCCATTGTCCTGGTCGATGGAGAAGCCGGGTGCTTCCTCGACGGCTGCAGCGATGGCGCGGCCCATCCGGCCGCTCGGCGCGACAAGGCTGATACGGACTTCTTGGTCGGCCGCTGGCATCCGCACTGAATGGCGCAGCGCCGGTGTCGGCGCAATGCCGGCACCGGCGTCTGGCGCGATCAGTATTGCCTGGCTGCGTGCGCTATTTGAACTTCATTTCCCTGAGCAGCATGTCTCCGGCCAAGGTACGGATCTTCACCCGGTCGCCGCTTTCCGCCTGGAGTTGCGCGGTCGTGCGCTGGTTGTGGGCCTCGAACGCGATTCGGCGGCGCTCACCTTCGGCGGCATCGGCGAACTTCTCGAACACGGTGATCAGATAGAGGTCAGGCTCGTCCTTGCGGGCATATTCGTTCGACAGGACGTAATAGGCTTTGATCCACCCTTGCGACTTCGCGAACTCCTGGTTGCTGCGCCAGCGGTTCGCAAGGAAAGTCATATAGGCGAGTCCGGACCCATCGGCGACATCGATCGCCGAAACGTCCCAATAATCGCCCGGAGTGGTGGGCCACCCTTGGGCTTGCGCGGGCGTGGCGATGCCTAAGGTGGTGAGCGCGGCCGCAGCCACGCCGATCATCAGCTTTCGCATTGGGTTATCCCCCGAATGCGCCGGGTGAGCCGGCGCTCGTCCGGCCAGGAGGGCCGGCGCTCACGACTGGGGATGGCGAAAGAAGCGACTCGGCCTGCCCGGCGGCGCAATAAGCACGCGCCTCATCCCGCGAATATCGGGATAAGCCCTGAGCTAGTGAATCGGCTTAGCGCCGCGATCAGCCGCCTGTTCCGGCCTGCGCTGCCAGCTGCTTCAGCTCCTCGGCGCTGAGGCCGAGCACCACGCCATTCGGGCCCGCACCGACAGCGCTGCGCGGAAGCCGAATCGACTCACCGGTCGTCAGCTTGATCGTGATCAGCTCCGCCTCGACTGCCTCGATCTGGCCCGCGACCGCTCCTTCACGGCCGTAGACCTGAGCGCCGACGGCGATCGCTGCGCTCGCCTCGGCCATCGCCTTGTCTGTCGCGGCGTTGAGCTCTGCAGCGGTCATTCCGAACAACAGCTTGCCTTCGCTCGCGGTGAACGCAGTGAGCGGAAGCTGCACCTCATGCTTGTCGGTCTTGAGCACGAGCGAATCACCCTTGACGGCAGTCACGGTCCCGACCGAGCCGCCGGCCGTGTCTACGACCTGCATGCCGGGTTTCACCTCCGCTGCGGTCGCCGCGGCGGCGGGAATTGCACTCAGGGAAGCGCCCGCAAGCGCTGCTGCGAAAGCGAACTTTGTGAGCCTGTGAAAACGCATGATCGACAAGTCTCCTAATTCAGTCTTACAAAAGCCTAGAGAGCCGAAAATTCAAAGGCAAATCAATGGCTAATCTAGAGGATCATCCTAAAGTATCGGCTGCGCGCCTTCCGAGACGGGGAGGCCGGTGCCGGGCGTGATGAAATCCTCGACCGCCTTCCAGCTTCCATCCGCCTGCTTCTGCCAGACCGTCAGGTAATGGCCCGTGCTGGTTTCCGGCTTGCCGCTGTCCGGATTGGTCATGGTTAGCGTGTAGCGGCCGCGGGTGTAGGCAAGATCGCCCGAGGCAGCGACCTGGATCCGGTTCGCCTGGAAGGAGACCTTCAAATTCTTGTCGGCGGCGAAGGCGGCGGTCGCCTTGCGGATAGCGTCCTTGCCCCGGACGAGCGCTTCGCCCGGGTTCGCAAGCGCCGCGTCGTCGGCATACATGCCTGCCAGCGCCTCGGCATCGCGCTCGGCATAGGCGCGGTTCCAGCGGGCTTCATTCGCCTGGAGCTGTTGCTCGATGGCCGCCGTATCGGGTTTGGGCGCCTCCTTGTCGCACGCGCTGAGAGCAAGCGCTGCACAGGCGATCGCAAAGATGCTGGTCTTCATGTGGGCCCCTTTCAGTCCGGCGGAGACAAGCACGCGAAGCCTGAGTCGCGCAAGCCGCCGCGGCTGGCTAAGCGGACGGGATGACGGAGAAGTTCCAGAGCATCGTCGTACTGACCGGCGCGGGTGTCTCGGCCGAGAGTGGGCTTGCGACTTTCCGCGGGCCCGACGGGTTGTGGGAAGGGCATCGGGTGGAGGACGTGGCGACTCCTGAGGCCTTCGCCCGCGACCCGGCGCTGGTCCATGCCTTTTACGACCAGCGGCGAGCGAAGCTCGGCACGGTCGAGCCCAATGCGGCGCACAAGGCGCTGGCGCGGCTCGACGAGGAATGGACGGGCGAATTCCTGCTCGTCACCCAGAACGTGGACGACCTCCACGAACGCGCCGGGTCGAAGCGCCTCATTCACATGCACGGCGAGCTCACCAAGGGCTGGTGCCTCGAATGCGACGAGCGCTTCGGCTGGCGCGGAGAAATGGGACAGGGCGCAAGCTGCCCCGCATGCGGAGCGGCCGGCAATGTGCGGCCCGACATCGTCTGGTTCGGAGAGATGCCTTACGAGATGGACCGGATCGACGAGGCCCTCCGGCGCTGTGACCTGTTCGTGTCGATCGGGACGTCTGGGGCGGTCTATCCGGCCGCCGGGTTCGTGCAGACCGCGCGGCACTGGGGCGCCCGAACGCTGGAAATGAACCTGGAGCCGAGCCTCGGCAGCTTCCTGTTCGATGAAAGCCGGGTCGGGCGGGCGGGCGAGCTGGTCCCGGAGTGGGTCGAGGAAATCCTCGGTCAGTCAGCCCACTCGAGACCCATGTCGCGATAGAGCGACCGGTCCTCGCCCCACCTGGCGTTCACCTTGACGTACAGGAACAGATGCACCGGCCGGCCGAGGTGGCGGCTGATTTCCTCGCGCGCCCTGCGGCCGATTTCCTTCAGCCGGGCGCCGCCCTTGCCGATCACGATGCCCTTCTGGCTGTCGCGCTCGACCAGGATTTGCTGGTTGATCACGGTCGACCCGTCGGGCCTGTCCTCCCAGCTCTCGGTTTCGACCGCCGACGCATAGGGCAGTTCCTGGTGGAGCTGTTCGTAAAGCTGCTCGCGGGTCAGCTCGGCTGCGATCATCCGGTCGGTCGCGTCGGAAACCTCGTCCTCCGGGTAGAGCCACGGCCCCTCGGGAACCGCCTCGGCGAGCGCCTCCTTGAGGTCCAGCACGCCATCGCCCTGCGAGGCGCTGATCATGAAAACCCGTTGCGGGTTGAGGCGGGCCGTGAGCTCGGCCGAAAGCCCGAGAAGCTCGCCTTTCTTCACGAGATCGATCTTGTTGAGCGCGATGAACAGTGCCTGGCGCCTTCTCTCGAGCCCGGCGATAGCGCGCTCGACCTCGTCGGTGATCCCGGCAGCCGAATCCACGACCAGCAGGATCAGGTCGGAATCCTCGGCGCCCCCCCAGGCCGCGGCGACCATCGCGCGGTCGAGCCGCCGGCGCGGGGTGAAAATGCCTGGCGTGTCGACGAGGAGCAGCTGGGATTCGCCGTGGAGCGCGATTCCCATCAACCGCGCGCGCGTGGTCTGCGCCTTGGCGCTGACGATCGCGACCTTCTGGCCGACCAGCGCGTTGACCAGCGTCGACTTGCCCGCGTTGGGGGCGCCGACCACCGCGATGAAGCCCGCCCGGCTCATCCTGCTCGCTTTTTCGCGGGGACCTCAAGCATGGCCAGCAAGGCCCTCGCGGCCTCGGTCTCGGCTTCCTGCTTGCTCGATCCTTCCGCCTCCGCCTCGCCGGCCCTGGGGATCGAGACCCGGACCGTGAAGCGCGGCATATGATGCAGGCCGCTACGGCGCACGGTTTCATAGGTGGGACCGGGCAGGTTGCGCGCGGCCGCGAGTTCCTGAAGAGCGGACTTGGGATGCTTCGGCGCCGACGTTTGGCCTTCGATCAGCGGCGCCCAGAGACGCCTGACCAGCGCTTCGGCCTCTTCGAGCCCGGAATCGAGATAGACGGCCCCGATCAGCGATTCGACGACGTCCCCGACGACATTGTCGCTCCAGTTCGCCCGATCGTCGAGCGCCTGCTTGCCGACCTTGATTACGGCCGGAAGCCCGATGCCGCGGCCGAGCTCGCCGCAGGTCTCTCGAGCGACCAATGTGTTGAACCTGCGCGACAGCACGCCCTCGGGCTCTTCAGGGAAGCGCTCATACAGCCAGCGCGCGATGATCAGGCCGAGCACGCGGTCGCCGAGAAACTCCAGCCGCTCGTAATTGCCGCCGCGGGTGCTCGAATGAGTTAGCGCGGCCTCGAACAGCTTCGGGTCGCGGGGGCTGCGGCCGAGGAGCCCCTTTACGAAAGTGGCGATGTCCCGGCTCATTTCCGCTCCGCGGAAACGCCGTGGCCGATGCGGTCGGTTCGGAGCGCTGTCAGCCAGGTCCAGGGCTTAATGTAGCTGGCGCTGCCGTCGGTCGACCAGAAGACGAAGCTCGCCCTTCCGACGAGATGTTCGACCGGGACCATTCCGACGCCGCCCTCGGCGATCGAGAAACGGCTGTCGAGGCTGTCGTCGCGGTTGTCGCCCATCAGGAAGACTTGGCCGGCGGGGATGCGGACAGGTCCGAAATT
The DNA here is from genome assembly GCA_046566245.1 of Alphaproteobacteria bacterium. GTDB lineage: Bacteria > Pseudomonadota > Alphaproteobacteria > Sphingomonadales > Sphingomonadaceae > Sphingomicrobium. Next base: position 21,307 of record JBKHXB010000007.1, read on the forward strand.
GTCGGCGATCGGATTGTCCACCTGGTCGATCACCTTGTAGGTCGCGCCGTTCGGAAGCCGCTCTGTGTAGGTCGGATAGACGCAGGCCTGCCTGCCGCCGGAATTCTTTACCATTGCCGTCGCGCCGGCGACCACCCGGCACGGGCTATTCGCCGAAACGGGAATTTCCAACGGCTGCATGTCGCCGCGCGGGACCTGTCGGCCGTTGAGGATCAGCGTTCCATTGCGGACCTCGACGGTGTCGCCAGGAAGCCCGATCACGCGCTTGACGAAATCCTCGCCCGACCCATCGGGTGTGGCAAAGATGACGATATCGCCGCGCTCGGGGAGGCTGGAGAAGATTCGCCCGGGGATCGGAGGGAATCCGAACAGGAAGCTGTGGCGCGAGTAGCCATGGGGCCATTTGGCCACGACGAGATAATCGCCCACGCGAAGGGTCGGAAGCATCGAGCCCGATGGAATGCTGAACGGGGCGAAGACGAGGCTCCTGATCAGCCAGGCGATTAGCGCGACCAGAAGCACAAGGCGCAGCAGCCCGCCTTTGCCTGTCTTTTCCCGTTTGCGTGCTCGTCCTCGGGGCATCGGCCGCTTGTGTGAGGGGCAGAGTGCGCGCGTCAAGCTATGGCAATATCGCGCGCCGCCGGTATGAGGCTCGCCAATGCCGACCGACGCCTGGAAGACTATCGAGAAGCATCCGCTGATGCGGCTCGATGCCCTGTTCGCGAAGGAGCCCGATAGGCTCAGCCGCTTCGCCCGCGATGTCGCCGGAATCTATTTCGACTGGTCCAAGACCCATCTCGATACGGCGCTTCTTGAGGCCTTCGCCGGCCTTGCGGAGAATCGCGGGCTGGCGGCTGCCCGGGACTCCCTGTTCGCCGGAGCGATCGTCAACGTGACCGAACGGCGGCCGGCCGAGCATCTGGCCGAACGCGGATCGGGCGAAGCGGGCGCCGTGCAGCTCGCCGCTTCGCGCCGCCAACGGATGCGCGCGCTCGTCGACGCGATCGAGGCGGGCGCCTTCGGACCGGTGTCCGGGATTCTCCACATCGGGATCGGCGGCTCGGTGCTCGGCCCGGAGCTGCTGGTGAAAGCGCTCGGTTCAAGCCCGGCGCCGGTCAAGGTCCGATTCCTTTCCAACATCGACCCGCAGGCATTCGAAAGCGCCGCCGAGCCGCTCGACCCGGCATCGACGCTGGTCGTCGCCGTTTCCAAGACGTTCACGACAGCCGAGACGCTCGCCAATCTCGACGCGGCCCTGCGCTGGCTTCGCGATGCCGGAGTGAGCGATCCGTATGGAAGGGTCATCGCGGTCACCGCCTCGCCGCAGGCCGCGCTCGAAGCGGGAATCGACGAAAGCCGCATCCTGCAATTCTCCGAAGGCGTCGGCGGGCGTTATTCGCTGTGGAGCGCTGTATCCGTATCGGCGGCACTGGCGCTGGGCTGGGAGGCCTTCGAGCAGCTGCTTGAGGGCGCCGCAGAGATGGATCGGCACTTCCGCTTCGCCCCGCTGGCCGAAAACGTGCCTGTCCTCGCCGCCTTTGCCGACCTTCTCTACACGCAGCAGCTTGGCTGCCAGACCCGCGCGGTGTTTCCCTACGACGAGCGGCTCCGGCTGCTGGTGCCCTACCTCCAGCAGCTTGAGATGGAATCGAACGGCAAGTCGGTCGGCGGCGATGGCGACCCGGTCGGGCGGCCGACGGCTCCCGTGCTGTGGGGCGGCGTCGGCACCGACGCCCAGCACGCCGTCTTCCAGCTTCTGCACCAGGGGACTGCCGTCGTCCCCGTTGAGTTCCTTGCCGTCGCCGAGGATGACAGCGCGCTTCCCGACCATCACCGTCAGCTGCTCCTGAATGCCTTCGCGCAGGGCGCGGCGCTGATGCGGGGCCGGGAGAGCGAGGACCCGCACCGCAGCTATCCCGGAAACCGCCCGAGCGCGACCATCCTGCTCGACCGGCTCGATGCGAGGACGCTCGGCGCGCTGATCGCCTTTTACGAGCACCGGACTTTCGTGAATGCCGTGCTGCTCGGGATCAACCCGTTCGACCAGTTCGGGGTCGAGCTCGGCAAGGACATCGCGCGGGCGCTTTCAGAAGGCCCCGACGAAGGCTCGCTCGATCCGTCGACGCGCGCGCTAATCGAAAGGGCGGCGCTCTGATGGCCGACTTCGACCTTGTCGTCATCGGCGCGGGCTCCGGCGGCGTCCGCGCAGCGAGGATCGCCGCTTCCCACGGGGCGAAGGTCGCGGTCGCGGAGGAATATCGAGTCGGCGGGACCTGCGTGATCCGCGGCTGCGTTCCCAAGAAGCTGCTCGTCTACGGAGCGCATTTCGCCGAGGACCTCGATGATGCCGCGATGTTCGGCTGGGACATCCCCACCAGGAGCTTCAACTGGCCCGTGCTCCGCGACAATGTCCTGGCCGAGGTCGAGCGGATCGAAGGCGCCTACACCGATGCGCTGACCAACCATGGCGTCCAGATCTTCAAGGAGCGCGCCGTGGTCACGGGGGCGAACACGGTCCGTTTGCAGTCCGGCAAGGAGCTCAGCGCCGGCAAGATCCTGATCGCGACCGGCGCCCGCCCGCTGATGCCGGACATCCCCGGAGTGGAGCATGCGATCAGCTCCAACGAGACCTTCCACCTCGAACAGATCCCGGAGCGGATCGTGATCGTGGGGGGCGGGTACATCGCCAACGAGTTCGCCGGCATCTTCAACGAGCTCGGCTCGCGGGTCACCGTGGTCAACCGGAGCGACGTGCTTCTTCGCGGCTACGACCAGCAGGTCGTCGACCGGCTGATCCAGATTTCGATCCGCAAGGGCATCGAGTTCAGGTTCAACTCGCGAATCGACCGAATCGAGAAACTGGAGAGCGGCCGGCTGAAGCTCGGCATGACCGGCTGCGACGACATCGAGGCCGACGAGCTGCTGATCGCCGTCGGCCGCAAGCCCAACACCGAAGGGCTGGGCTGCGAAGAAGCAGGCGTGGAGCTCGGCGATCGCGGCGCCGTAAAGATCGATGCGGACAACCGCACGTCGGTTGAATCCATCTTCGCGGTTGGGGACGTCACCGATCGCGTCCAGCTTACCCCGGTCGCGATCCGCGAGGGCCAGGCCTTCGCGAACACCTTCTTCGGCGGACAGCCCACTCGTGTCGACTATGACGCGATTCCCTCGGCTGTGTTCAGCCATCCACCGCTCGCCGGAGTGGGACTGACCGAGAGCCAGGCGCGCGACAAGCTCGGCCCGGTGAAAATCTACACCTCCGACTTCCGGGCGATGAAAAACGTTCTCGCCGGACGCGACGAGCGCTCGCTCTACAAGCTGGTGGTCGACAGCGGCAGCGACCGGATCGTCGGCATCCACATGATCGGGCCCGACGCGCCGGAAATCCTCCAGGCGGCGGCGATCGCGGTGAAGGCAGGGCTTACCAAGGCCGATTTCGATTCGACGATGGCGCTGCATCCCACCATGGCCGAAGAACTGGTGCTGATGCGATGAACCAGGACGTGATCGTCATCGGCGCCGGCCACAACGCCCTGACCTGTGCCTTCTACCTCGCGCGCAAGGGGCTGAAGGTCTCCATCCTCGAAGCCTCCGACAAGGTCGGCGGGGCCGCCGTGACCGACGAGTTCCTGCCCGGTTTCAGGAACTCGGCGGCGAGCTACACGGTGAGCCTGCTCCAGCCCCAGGTCATCCGCGACATGGAGCTGGAGCGGCACGGGCTGAAGGTCGTGCTCCGCAAGCGCGACAATTTCCTTCCCGGCGACGGCGAGTATCTGCTCGCCGGCCGGGGCGGCCTGACCCGCAAGGAGATCACCCGGCTCAACCGCGAGGACGGCGCCGGATACGATTCCTACATCGCCGAGCTCGAAACGGTCGTCCCGCTGATCAAGAAGTGGATCCTGCGTGCTCCGCCCGAAGTCGGGGCAGGCGCCCGAGGGCTTCCTTCGCTGCTCAGCCTCGGCCGCGACATGGTGGGCCTGGGCACGCGCGAGATCCGTGCCGTCCACGATTTCGCCACGCGCAGCGCCGGCGAAATCCTCGACCGCCATTTCAGGGACGAGCTCGCCAAGGCGCTGTTCGGCTTCGACGGGATCGTCGGCAATTTCGCCTCGCCCTACGATGCCGGGACCGCCTACGTGCTTCTCCACCACCTGTTCGGGGAAGCGGCCGGGGTCGAGGGCTCGTGGGGCCATGCGATCGGCGGCATGGGATCGATCACCCAGGCAATGGCCCGCGCGTGCCGCGAAAAGGGCGTGGACATCCTGCTCAACACGCCGGTCGAGGAGTTGATCGTCGAGCGCGGGCAGGTTGCCGGCGTGGTGGCTGCGGGCAAGGCCTGGCGGACATCGACCGTGGCGGCCGGGATCAATCCGCGGTTGCTCTTCGACACGCTCGTTCCCGAAGGCGCGGTGGATGCCGAAGTCGCGCGCCGGATGCACAGCTGGAAGTGCGAAAGCGCGACCTTCCGGATGAACGTCGCTTTGTCCGAGCTGCCGAAGTTCACGGTGCTGCCGAAGAAGGGCGACCATCTGACGGCCGGGATCATCATCGCGCCGGGCCTTGGCTACCTGGACCGGGCCTATGTCGATGCGCGGGTCAACGGCTGGTCGAGCCAGCCCGTCGTCGAAATGCTGATCCCCTCGACCCTCGACTCGACGCTCGCCCCAAAGGGGAAGCATGTGGCCTCCCTGTTCTGCCAGCATTTCCGTTACGACCTCGGGCCGGGGCGGAGCTGGGACAAGGAGCGAGAGAAGGCGGCCGACGCAATTATCGCCACGGTCGATTCTCACGCGCCGGGCTTCGCCAAATCGGTAATCGGCCGGCAGATTCATTCGCCGCTGGACCTGGAGCGGCGCTTCGGCCTGGTCGGCGGCGACATCTTCCACGGCAAGATGAGCCTCGACCAGCTGTTCAGCGCCCGCCCGATGATCGGCGCAGCCGATTATCGCATGCCGCTTCCCGGCCTCTACCTGTGCGGGTCGGGCGCGCATCCGGGCGGCGGAGTGACCGGCGCGCCTGGGCATAATGCGGCCCGGGCGATCCTCGCCGACCGCCATCCATGGTCGCGAAGGAAGCCGTGACCCCGCCGCTCGCCGGAATCCGGGTCCTCGACCTCAGCCGGGTGCTTGCCGGCCCATGGTGCACGCAGCTGCTCGCCGATCTCGGCGCGGATGTCATCAAGGTCGAGCGTCCCGGGGCCGGGGACGACACGAGGCACTGGGGACCGCCCTGGCATGAGCGCGACGGCGAAAAGGTCGCCGCCTATTTCCTGTCCGCCAATCGCGGGAAACGCTCGGCCGCGATCGATTTCGCGAAAGACGAGGGGGCAGCTCTCGTCCGCCGCCTGGCGGAGCGAAGCGACGTCGTCGTCGAGAACTTCAAGGTTGGCGGGCTTTCGCGCTTCGGGCTGGACCCGCAGACGCTTCTGAAAGCCAATCCGCTGCTCGTCATCGCGTCCATCACCGGCTTCGGCCAGGACGGGCCCTACGCCAACCGCGCGGGATACGATTACATCATCCAGGGAATGGGCGGCCTGATGAGCATCACCGGCCTTCCCGATGGAGAGCCGGGCGGCGGTCCAATGCGTGTGGGAGTCGCGGTGGTCGACCTGTTCACCGGCCTCTACACGGCGGTCGCGATCCTCGCGGCCCTCCATCGCCGCGAGAAGACGGGCGAGGGCGCCATCATCGACATGGCCCTGTTCGATACACAGCTGGCGATGCTCGCCAACCAGGCGTCGAACGCCCTGGTTTCGGGCAAGGACCCCCCGCGCCAGGGCAATACGCACCCGAACATCGTTCCCTATCAGCCGTTCGAGGCAGCCGACCAGCCCATCATCATCGCCGTTGGGAACGATCGGCAGTTCGCGCGCCTGGCGGATCTTTGCGGACGACCGGACTGGGTGGCCGACCCGCGCTACGCGAACAATGCGGCGAGGGTGGCCAATCGCGACGCGCTGATCGCCGAAGTGGCCGAGCGAATCCGCTCGCGCCCTGCTGCCGAATGGCTCGATGCCCTGGAGGAAGCGGGCATCCCGGCGGGCCCCATCAACAGCGTCACCCAGGCGCTCGGAGACGTGCAGGCCCAGCACCGGGCAATGGTCCGATCGATCGCGGGAACGCCGCTCGTTGGATCGCCGGTCAGGATCGACGGGGAGAGGGCGGATTCCGAGCTTCCGCCTCCGCGCCTGGGAGAGCACACGCTGGCTGTTCTTGACGAGCTCGGGCTTCCCGCCGCCGAGCTCGACGAGCTCGCGCGTTCCGGAGTGATCGGGGGTACCGCGATCAGTCGATAACCGGCGAAGTTTCCACCAGCACGTCGAGCTGGTTCTCGCACCCGTTCGCGATCAGCGACTGGGCGATGGCAACCGAATCGCTCGGCGGGTTCACCAGCGTCACGAAAGTCACCCGGGCCGAATCGCCCGTGTCGGCCTGGCTGATCTGATATTCCGCGCCGCTCGTGATCGGGAGCGCGGACGGCCATGGGAGCGTGTCGCTTCCGGCCGGCCAGTCGATCGTCTGCTCCCCGCCGCCGCCGCGGATCGTCAGCTTGATCGGGTCGTCCTTCATCGGCCGCCAGAGCGTAAGCTTGCCCGCGTTCGCGACGCACAGCTTGCCGCTCTGCGTGATGTCGAGATTCCACGGGTCAGGATTCATCGGAAGCTCGCCGGAGCGCATCGCGCTGAACCGTGCGCGGCGATTGGTGGCGGCTCCACCGCCCGCGGCCGCGACCGCGAAGGTGCCCGGCCCGCGCAGCGTCTTGGCGCCGTTGGTGTTGAGAAGCATCACGCTGTCGCCGGGTTTGAGCTGGATCTTGGCGTTTTCAGGGAGCGCCTTGCCCGGTGGATAGACCTTGGCGGACGGACCGCTCGCCCGGACGACAAGCGTCGTGGCCACGGAAGCAGTGGAAACTCCCAGTGCAATGACCGCCGCACAGACCTTCAGCATCCCGGTTGCCTTCATCGCTTGGTCCTCCTCAAGCTTAGCGTGCGTTCGCGACGTTATACTTTACCGTTTCCTCCGGAGTCAGGCACCGCCGCGTCGACTTGTTTTCCCCGTCGGCGATCGCTTTCTGCTGATACATAACGTCCGTCAACAACTTCCTCGAAACCCCCATCCGGATCAGGAAATCATTGTCCTCGGTTGCGAGCAGCGCCGAGTCCTGCTCGATCTCGCCGATGATCTCGAGCGCGGCGTCGGAATCGCGCGCGACTTCCTCTCGCACTGCCTCCTTGTCGGACAGGTGCGTGAACATGTGCACCACGAACAAGCCGCCATCGTCGACGAAGCGGATCGGGCCGCCCATGAACATGAAGTTGCAGGCCGAAAAGCAGGCCCAGCCCTGCGGAATGCGAGTCGGCAGCATCGCCTGGCGGATGATCCTGCCGGCGGCATTTCCTGCGCGTGCGGACCCGCCGGGCGACCTCAGCCAGATCTCGTCGACCGGGTCGTTGGCCTTGAGTGCCTCCTGCAACCGGTTGGGAACGCCGTCGTCGATCACGCCTTCGGCTTTGAGGATGCGCGCCCCGTCCAACGTCTCCAGGGTGAAGCGCATCTGGCGGTAGGTCGACCAGTTGAGCTGCTTCGGGCAGGTCGGATTGTCGGCGTCGATCTCAGGCGCGGCTGTCGCCGGCGCCGAGGCAAGAACACCGAGCGCCGCCGCGAAGGCAAGGCCGAGGCGGGTCATCAGACCTTGACGTAGCCCGAGGCACCCCTGCCGCGGCACATCTTCTTGGGCACCGTCGTTTCCTCGCCGTCGACGATGACGACGTCGGTAACCGTCATGCAATGGCCGCCGTCGGCGAGCTTTTCCTCGCCCGTCACACGGGAAGAACCGCGGACATTGGGGCGGCTTTCGCTCGTCCAGCTCGCTTCGGAGCCGACGCCTCCACGAATGGCCTCGTTGGTGGCGGCAGCCGCTTGCTGCTGTTCCTTGCAGTCGAGAAGGCTGACGATGGCATCGGACAGGAGCGAGCCTACCGGCAGATACACTCCGGCAACGCTCGTCGAAACGCCGGCGCGGCCAAGCGCCGAATCGGCAATCCCCCCGAGAATGCTTCCGAACATCGACCGGCGCGCTTTCTTCTGAGGCGTCTCGGCACACTGGGTTTGGCCCTGCGCCTGGACCGCGGCCGCCGCGTAGACGGGCAGGACAGGAACGGCCGGCGCTGCGGTCAGCATGGCGACGGCTAGCAATAAACGCATGATCCCGACTCCGTTGAGTGCATCAAACTATTAGCCGCCGACAGGCGGGTCAACGAAACCGCTACTTATCCGAAATGAGTATTAAGGCTTGATTTTCAACAGCCGCTCGATGCGGTCGATCCGCTGGCTGTTCGCGTCGAGCAGGCGCAGCATCTCCTGCTTTTCATGCTCTCGGGAAAGCACAATCTTGATCGAGCGGCCGAGTATGGCGGCGATTTCCTCTAGTGCTTCCTGCTCGTCCTTGCCGGCGATGCTCCCGTCCGGCCTGGGGCCGATCAGCAGCCAGCCGAAGGCGCCGGTCATTGTCTCGACCTCAAGGCGGAGCGGGAAGGTATGATCCTCGGGCACGCAATCGAGGACATTCCTGTCCTCCTTGGGCTGGAAGGCGACAAGCCAGCGCAGCACCTCCGCCGAATCGACGCCGACGGTCTGCTTCACCTCCCGCTCGAGCACGACAGCCGCGCGCGTCGCGTGGAAGGCGTTGACGATCCTGGTCAGGACTTCGGACAGGAAGTCTTCGAGGGACGCGGAATCGCGCGTGTCGCGCATCAGTTCTGGCAATTGCTCCCGGATCTGGATGACGCCCTTGTGGAAGCGCTTCTCCACCCATTTCTGGACCCGTTCATGCAGCGGGTGGAAGAAAACGGTGGCCACGACGGCCCCGGCCATCGCCGCCTGCGTCTGGGCCTCCGGGTAGATGTCCTGCATTGCGGTGATGATCCCTTCCATCACCCCGGCGATGATCGCGGTCAGCCCGATCGCCATGATGCCGATGCTTGCGGTCCGGCTGATGATCGCTTCGGCGTCGTAGAGGCGGAAACGGAGCAGGGCGACGAGCAGGCCGCCCTGGAGCACGAGGACCGAGAGCCCGAGCGTGAGCCCCCCGGTCATTTCGAGCGACATCTGCGCGGCGAAGGAGCCGGTGAACCATTTGAAGGTGTCGGCCGCGTAGGAAGCGGTCCGGAAAATGACGTAGCCGCTGAAGCCAAAGAGCGCCCATCGGATCTGGTTCTTGAGGTCGCTCGATTCGGCAGCCCGCAGCGAACGGATCTGGATCAGGACGCCGAGGATCCACAGCCCGATGAGCCAGGCGTTGTATGGCAGCCCGCGAAGCACCAGCAGGACAGGCGCGGCGCACAGCAGCGCCACGCGGCGCGGAGTCAGCTTCCCGTACGGGAAGAGCACGATTCCGGCGATCAAGAGGACGTTGTTAAGGTCGTAGAGCGCGGCGTTGGCCCAGAAGGGCACGCCGAGGCTGTCAAGGAAGGCGGAGGAGGGCAGCTCCGCGCTGATCATCAGCAGGATCGCAAGCGAGAGGATCGAGCTTACCGCGTCGCGCGCGTTGCGCCGGTGAAGGATCCACGCAGCCCAGATCAGGAATGGGTAGAAAATGACGTGGACGATATCGATGAAGCTGAGCAGCGTCGGTGAAAGACCAAGGTTGCGGGCAGCCGCATCGATGTGCTGCTCGCCGGTCGTGACCGTAACCTCCCGGATCGATCCATCCTGCCCTCGGACAGTCAGCGGGACGGGCATTGTCTCGGTCCCGAACAAAAGGTTGTTCATCGGGATATAGGCCGGGTCGTCGGCATGCTCCTCGAGCGCCTTTTCAGTGACCGGCATCCGGTCGGGCATGGGAAGTCCATAGATGGCGATGATGTCGTCGCCCTTCCGAATGCCGGATTCGCGGGCGTACGGCCCGACCCGGAACCGGATCTTGGTCGCGTCGCGCGCATCGACCGCAAAACCGGCGCGGCTACCCAGGATAAGCTGGCTGTTGTCGCCCGGAGCGAGATATCGCTCGTACAGGCCGCCGATCGGCCCGACGATCGCGAGCAGGAGCGCCGCGAACCAAACGATCGAGAAGATGCGGTAAACCCGCGTGTTGAAGGGAGGGACTCTCTCCGGCAGGCGGAAACGCTTGCGCCTCTTTGGTTGCGGCGCCGTCTCGCGCGTGATCGCCTCGACCGTCACCCGTGCGGTCCTGATGGATCAGGCGTCGGGACCATTTTCGTCCTGCCCCTGTTCGCGGTGGCGCTGGAGCCCCTCGCTGAATGAAGCGGCGAAGATGCCCGTCGGGATGGCGATCACCATGACCCCCGTAAGGGCGATTATGGCCGCGAAGAACCGCCCCAAGCTGGTGACCGGATAGACGTCGCCATAACCCACCGTCGTCAGGGTGATGATTGACCACCAGAGCGCCCGCGGGATGCTCCCGAACTTCTCCGGCTGCGCGTCCGCCTCGGCAAAATAGAGCATCGAGGATGAAATCAGCAGCACCAGCCCGACGAGGATCAGGATGATCCCGAATTCGTGCCTTCTCTCATGCAGGGCGGCGCGAATCATTCCCCAGGCGCGCGTCGTCCGCCCAAGCTTGGCTAGCCGGAGCATGCGGAGAATCCGGAAGAAGCGCAGGATCAGGCTCGACGCCCCGCCGAATGCGAAGAAAGCGGGAACGATTGCGGCGAGGTCGATGAGGGCGATGGGGCTGACCGCGTAGCGCAGGCGCGGGGATCGGTAACCGGCGAATCGGGGGTTATCGACGACAGTCCAAAGCCTTCCGACATATTCGACGAGGAAAATGCTCGCGAACAGCAGTTCCAGGTCGCCGAACAACTCTTCGCGACCGGCGGAGACCGTAGGCTCGGTCTCGATAACCGCCGCGATTACGGCAATGACGATAAGGACGGCCAGGAACAGGTTCACGGGCGACAGACCCTGTCGCGGCCACGCCGCCGGCTCGAGCTGCCGGTAGGCGGCCAACCTGAGCGATTGCAACGACATTGCTGCCGGCCCCTCCTATCCTCCCCAAGCCGGGGAAGGGTTGCCTGCACACAGGGCCGGCTGCAAGCCTTTCGTGAAGGTACGGCGCGGCGAAACCGCTCCGTTCAGCCGTCGATCGTCTGCTCGCCGTAGCGGGACTTGATGAAGCGGCCGTGGGTTTCAAAGGCTGCGAGGTCCCCCTTTGCGAGGTCCTCGGAAATCTCGTCCAGCGCCAAGCGCGCGGCCGAGAGCGCCTCAACCAGGCGCTGGTCGACCGTGAGCCCCTCGCCGTCCGGCCGGGCGCGATATTCGGGAAGGACGTTCACATAGCGCTCGATCAGGCCTGGCAAGTGGACGGACATCAGTCGCCGCGCATCCTGCGCCCTGGGATCAAGGTCGCCGACTCGCTCCAGCGATCGCTTGATCGATGGCAGGCGGGCGCTCAGCGCATCGACCTCGGCGCGGGCAGGGGCAGGTAGGGCGGCGCGGGTGCGGTAGAGATAGGAATCGAAGCGCTGCACCATCTCCCCGTTGGGCAGGTCGGCCGACGGCGCCTTTGCCGGACCCTCGCCCGGAAGGAAGGCGAGCAGCGCCGCGATCCCGATCGCGAGGCCGACCGCGGCGAGAAATCCGAACATTCCGATTGGCGTGACGAGACCAATAATGATCGTGGCGATGCTGATCGCCCCGATTGCCACCCCCACGCGCGCCGCCCTTTTTCCAAGATCGCGGTTGAGCCGCTGCCTCTCCCGCCTGGCGGCCTCGCGCACCGATCCGTCCCGCTCGTCGAGCGCCCTCGTCACCCGCTCGAAGCGGGCGAGCGCGCGTTCGACCTTGGCGTTGACGTCCGTCATTTCACCTCGAGCGGGGTGAGCGGCGACGCGGCGCTCTCAAGCCTCGCTTTTTCAACTCCTTCGGCGCGGGCGATATAGCCCTTCGACTTCTCGACTTCGCTCGAAAGCGTGTTCACTGTCTGCTTCATGTTCTCGAGCGCCTGAAGCTTGAAGCGATCGATCTGGTCCATCGTGTCGTAAATGTTCTGGAAGGCGCGCTGGAGCGTCTCCAGCGGGATGGTCGAAGACGCCGCCTGCTCGTGGATCGCGCTTGTCTGCGTGCGAAGCATTTCGCCCGTGGTGTCGATCATCCCAGCGGTCGTCGTGTTGAGCGCGCCGATCTGCTCGAGCACCAGCTTCTGGTTGGTCAGCGCCTGGGCGACAGTGACGGCCGTGCGAAGGGCTGAAACGGTCGTCGTGGAGGCGCGGTCGACGCCCTTCACCAGCTCGACATTGTTCTTCTTGACGAGGTCTAGGGCCAGATAGCCCTGCACGGTGACCGCCATCTGAGTCAGCAGATCGGTTGTCCGCTGCCGCGTGTAGAACAGGGCTGTCTCGCGGATCGCCTTGGCCTTTGCCGGGTCGGTCGCGTCAAGCTCGTTGGCCTTGTCTTCCAGCTGCTTGTCAAGGCTCTTGGAGATGTGGACCATCTGCTCGAGCCTGTGCATCGTCTTCCAGAGGTTCGCCCTCTCGGTATCGATGGCGGCATTGTCCATCAGCAGCTCGTCCTTCCCGTTGGCGAGGCTCGCGAGGATCCTGGAAATGTGGGTCTGTGAGCTGCGATACTTGTCGAAATAGCGGTCGATCCGATTGCCGAAAGGAATGATTCCCAGGAATTTGCGGGTCTTGGTCGCTTCCTTCGGGTCGAGCGCCTCGACCGTCCGGCGAAGCTCGGTCAGGTCGGCGCCGATGCCCGTGTCCTTGTCGATCGCCTTGACCGGTCGATCGAGGAAGCGGTTGGAGGCGCCCGCGGCTTCGGCGATCTCCTTGCGGCCCATCGCCGTCAGCTGATCGACCTTCTTGCCGAATTCCGGGCTGTTGGAGTCCAGGCTGGCAAGCTCGTCGACGAACTGGGCGACGCGCTTGTCGAGCTCGCTCGTCTCCTCTTTCTTCAGTGGCACGAGGCCCGCGGCCTCGGCAGGCGCGACGGGGTGCAGCGCCTCGGGCGGCTCCAGCTTGAGCTTGGTCTCGGTTGCGGTCTTCGTGGCTGCCTTCGCCATTTCGATCTGCCCTTTCCAATGCTCGTCGGCCTGGGGGACGGTGAACGCCGCCCTTCGTCCATGCAAGCGATTTGGAGTGTATTATAAGTATAACACGCCGACGTTCAAGATCGGGGCGATCCGGACCGCAACCGAAACATTAACCATGCGATTGAACGCTTTGCTCACCTTAACCAGCCATAGAGGGGCAGTGCGCATTTCGAATTGCCGTGGCAGGTCCAGATGATCGGGTTTCTCAAGAGGCTGTGGAATGACAGGCGCGGCAACGCGCTCATGATCGCCGGGGCTGCGTTGCCGATCGTGGTAGGCGCGGCCGGCCTGGCGACCGACACCGTGCAATGGGCGATGTGGAAGCGCGACATCCAGCGCGCCGCCGATAGCGCCGCCTTCGCGGGCGTGTACGCCCAGGTCCAGTCCGGTTCCGGGATGACGGCTGAGCAGGCCGTCGACATCGACCTGTCGAACCACACCACGACGGGCTTCAACCTGGTGACGAACCGGACGATCGCCTATCCCACGGGAAGCGGATACACGAACGCGGTCCGGGTGACGCTCTCGGTCCAGCGGCGGCTGGGCTTCTCCTCGCTCTTCCTGTCGCAGGCGCCGACGATCACTGCGAGCGCGACCGCCGCGCTGTTTGATTCCGGCAGCTATTGCGTCGTCGCTCTTTCCAAGACGGGGAGCGCGCTCACCATCGGGGGCAGCGCCAACGTGAACATGGGCTGCGGCGCCATCTCCAACTCCACGGACTCGACCGATTCGGTCGGCGTCAACGGCAACGCGCACACGTTCGTCGCGACGCCCGTCGCCGGCGTCGGGGCGATCAGCGACACGATCAACGGCTCGCCGGACGTGCGCTCCTACCAGCTGGAGATGGCCGACCCGTACAGCGGGCTGTCGACTTCCGTCCCCTCGGGCGTGCCGTGCACCAATTTCAATTCCCACATCGTCGGCAACGGCAATGGGAACAACAACGGGACGGTGACGCTCAATCCGGGCTGCTTCACCAATTTCAACCCCGGCAACAACACCTACCAGCTGAACCCGGGCGTCTATTACCTCAACAACACGAACCTGAGCCTGTCGGGCCAGACCCGGCTCGTCGGCACCGGAGTGACGATCGTCCTCACCGGAACCAACCCGGGTTCGCTGACAATGAGCGGCAATTCCTCGCTCGCGCTCAGCGCCCCGACCGCCACCAACTGCGGCACCTATAGCGGGACCAACAGCTGCAACTTCCAGAACATGCTCATCGTCCAGTCGCCGAACGCGACGAGCGGCAACAACAATACCATCAACGGCGACAACAACAGTTCGTATGACGGCGCGATCTATTTCCCGAAGGGCGACGTCCAGCTCAACGGAAGCTCAGCGGCGGCGACCCGCTGCGCGATGGTCGTGGCGCTGACCGTCGAATTCACCGGTAACACGAACCTGCAGAACACGACGACGGGCTGCACCGCGGCGACCCAGGTCAGCGGCCGCAGGGTGAGGCTGATCGCATGACGCGCGCGCTGCTTTCCTGCGAGCGGGGCAATTCGTTCGTCGAGATGGCGTTCGCGGCGCCCGTTCTCGCGTCGCTGCTGCTTGGGATGATCGACATCAGCCGCGGGGTGGCCGACAAGCTCGAGCTGACCCAGATCGCCCAGCGCACGATCGAGCGCGTGCAGCGCACCGGCTATTCGCCGAGCAATAGCAGCGTACTCGAAGCCGAGGCCGAAACCGTGGCCGGGACGGGATCCAACGCGACCGTGACCGCCTGGCTGGAATGCGGGAACAGCTCGACGCAGCTCAGCTTCACCGGCTCCTGCTCGTCGGGGCAGGCCTATGCGCGCTACGTGAGGATCACGGTCACGCGGCCGTTCACGCCCCTGTTCGGGAGCCGTTTCTTCCCGGGCGCGAATGACGACGGCACTTACACGATCAATGGCGAAGCGGGGATCAGGATCCAATGACCGCGCTCCGCAAGATCGGCGGCGACAAGTCGGGAAGCGCGGCAATCGAGTTCGTCGTCGCGGCTCCTGTGCTCGTTTCGATGCTGTGGGGCATCTTCCAGTTCGCGATCCTGCTCCAGGCAAACGCCGGCATGCATCACGCGCTCGGGGAAGGCGCGCGCCTTGCGACGGTCTGGCCGACTCCGAGCACGACGGCGATCCAGGCCAAGATCACCTCTGCGAAGTTCGGGCTCGGCAACGGCACCTGGGCCACGCCCGTCATCACGACGCCGGCCGCAGGAACGATGCAGATCGATGTCAGCTACCAGCAGCCGCTGGATTTCCTGTTCTTCGATGGTCCGACCGTCACTCTGGCCGCAAGCAAGACTGTCTACCTCGCAAGCTAACCGCCACCCGATTTTCGCGCGAAGAAGGCAGTTATGGCCTCGCGCACCTCGTCCGATTGCAGGCGTTCGGAAAAATGCCTGTTCTCGAGCTCCATTCGCTCGAGCATCTCGTCCTGTGCGCCTTTGCGAAGCAGCGCCTGGGTGAGCTTTAGGGCCTCGGCGGGCTTGGCCAGCAATCGCCCGGCGACCTCGGCAAGGGCGCTGGAGAGCGTACCGTCGAGGACGACATGGCTAACGAGTCCCGCCTGCTCGGCCTCGCGCGCCCCGAATGGCTCGGCGAGCAGCAGGAAGCGGGCCGCGCGGCGGCGCCCGGCGAGCCTTGGCAAGAGCAGCGAGCTCGCGGCCTCGGGCACCAGGCCGAGGTCGACGAAGGGAAGTGAGAAACGTGCGCTCTCCTCGGCGATCACCAGGTCACAATGGAGCAGCATGGTGGTCCCGATCCCGACCACATTGCCCTGCACCGCCGCGACCAAGGGCACGGGGTTGCGAGCGAGCGCCCGCAGGAACCGCCACACGGGGATGTCGTCGGACAGCCGGGGAAGGGCGGCCAGGAAATCGTTGAGGTCGTTCCCGGCGGTGAAATCCTGGCCTTCCCCAGCGATCGTGACCAAGCGCACTTGCTCGTCCTGAGCCGCCAATTCGACGGCGTCGGCGAGTGCCGAATACATCTCGACCGTGATTGCGTTGCGGCGATCAGGTCGCGCGAGGGTGATGGCGAGCAGGCCGCCCTGCCGCTCGATCCGGACGTGCTCGCTCATTTCGCCCCCCATTCGAATCGGATGACTGTTTGTGTCGCAGCCGCTATCCGGCGGCAAATATCCGAGGACCGAGATGAAGTTTTTCGCAGATACCGCCGAAATTTCCGAGATTCGCGAGCTTGCCGCCACCGGCCTGCTCGACGGCGTGACGACGAATCCCTCGCTCGTGCAAAAGTCGGGCCGCGATTTTCTGGAGGTGGTCAAGGAGATCGCGACCGTGGTCCAAGGGCCGGTCTCGGCTGAGGTCGTCGCGCTCGATTACGACGGGATGATGCGCGAGGCCGAGGTGCTGCGCGCGATCGCCGACAATATCGCGATCAAGGTTCCTCTCACCGAAGCCGGACTCAAGGCGTGCCGGGCGCTGACTTCTGACGGCACGATGGTGAACGTCACCTTGTGCTTTTCGGCCGCCCAGGCGCTGCTTGCGGCGAAGGCCGGCGCGACCTTCGTCTCGCCATTTGTCGGCCGTCATGATGACGTCGGGTTCAGCGGCATGGAGCTGATCTCCGACATCCGCCTGATCTACGACAATTACGATTATGCGACCCAAATTCTGGTCGCCTCGGTGCGAAACCCGATGCACGTGGTCGAGGCGGCGAAGATTGGCGCAGACGTCATGACGGCGCCGCCCAAAATCATCCGCCAGCTGTTCAATCACCCGCTGACCGACGCCGGGCTCGCCGCCTTCCTCAAGGACTGGGAAGCGACCGGGCAGAAGATTTGAGCGCGGGCCTCCGGGGGAGGGCCGCAAGCGAAAATCTCTGAGCGCGGGCCTCCGGGGAGGGCCGCAAGCGAAAATCTCTGAGCGCGGGCCTCCGGGGGAGGGCCGCAAGCGAAAATCTCTGAACGCGGGCCGCCCGCCTTAGCTGCCCGCTGTGAACTTCACCGCAGCTGTCTTCACTGCCGGTACGGGCTGGCCAGAGGGCCCGAGCACCGGAGCTCCTCCGGCGCGTGAAAGAAGCTCCTTGCAGCCAAGTTCCACGAGCACCTGCGGCTGCTTGAGCGACGTCGGGTGCAGCGTGCAGGACGACGCATTGCCCTGGGCGTCAACCGCGTAGGCGAGCTTCACCACCGGCGGCTCGGAGGTTCCGTCCGGAAGCTTGTTGACGCTCACCTCCAGGTCGGGACCGCCCTCCGCGGGGATGGTGTTGTCGGGAAGCGCCCAGATCGCGAGGCTGCGGTACACGCCGTACATCGCCTGGCCGGAATCATCGCGGGCCGGACTGAAGCGCGCGCGCTTTGAAGCGAGCCGGCACGTCGTATCGTCCAATTCCTCGTGGCCGCTGGACTTGGTGATGGTACACCGGGCGACCGAGCCGTCCGGAGCGACCAGCAGTTCGAAGTAGGTGACTCCCTCTTGCTTCCGTTCGAAGGACTTCATCGGATAGTCTTCGAACTCGAACCAGGGGGCCGGAGTGACCGGCGAAGCAGCGATTACGGCGCCCGCGAGAAGCGACAGACCGGCTACAAGCATTGACGTGCCCTCCAACTCCTTGAGCTTGGGAGGATAAATCGCAGGGCTTGCGATAGCCACAGGAAATTAACTGCTCGCGCATATCGGTTGTCCCCGTGGGGCAGATCATTCACTTCGAGGAACGGGCCGTAGCCCGGCTGCGCGAGCGCCTTGGCGCGATCGAGGAGGCGAACGAGGACCTGATTGCGTTCGCCCAAGGCCACTCGGGCGCCGTCGCCTCCATTCACTTGGCCGCGATCCTTGTCGTCGAGTCGCGCTCGCTCGAAGACTTGCTGCGCACCGTCACCCGCGATTGGCCCGGAATACTTGGCATCGACTCGGCTGCCCTTGCGCTTGTCCTTGGACAGCGCGCCTTCCACGCGACCGCGAAGGAAATCGCGCCCGCCGATCCCGCCTGGGTCAAGCGAATCCTCGCCGGCCGGGCGCGGGTCGAGGTCCGCGCGGTCGATCGTGGCCATGTCCTGTTTGGCGCCGCCGACGCCGGCCGAATTCGCGCGGAAGCGCTGGTTCGCGTCGATTGCGCCGGATCGCGCCCGGTTGGCCTGCTGGCGCTGGGGCAGGGCACGCCGCTCGAAATCGGCTCCGCTCACGGGTCGGAACTCTTGCTGTTCCTCGGACGTATCGTCGCTTCGACTGCACAACGATTCGCCGCCGGCTAATCAAGGGCGGTCGGGAGCCGCTGGACGAGACCGGCTGGCACCCCTATCTCGCGTCCCCGAGGGATGAACAAGGCGAGGCCGAATGACCCAGTTCGACGACCGTGAACGCGCTTTCGAGACAAAGTTCGCACATGATGAGCAAATGAATTTCCGGATCATAGCCAGGCGCAACCGGCTGCTCGGCGAATGGGCGGCGCGCAAGATGGGCCTGTCGGACGAAGAGACGGCTTCCTACGCCAAGGACGTGGTCCGGGCGGATTTCGAAGAGGCCGGGGACCAGGATGTGATCCGCAAGGTCCTTGGCGATCTGACGGCCGCCGGGATCGACACGAGCGAGGAGGAGATAAGGGAGGCGCTGGCCCATAAGCTGGTCGACGCCAAGCGCCAGATCATCCAGGAGCAGTCTTAGGACAATTCGCCGATGGCGATGAGCGCGACCGAGATCGAGCGGCTGATAAAGGCCGCGATACCCGATGCCGAGGTGACGATCCTCGACCTTGCCGGGGACGGCGATCATTATTCCGCCCGGGTGGTGAGCCGCAGCTTTGCGGGCCTGCCGCGCGTTCGTCAGCATCAAAAGGTCTATGCCGCGCTTGGCGGCCGCATGGGCCAGGAACTGCATGCGCTGCAGCTTCAGACAGCAGCGCCGGAGGAGATGGAACGTGACTAGCGCACGCGAACGGATCGAGGAGATCGTCCGAAGCAACGATATCGTGCTGTTCATGAAGGGGACCGAGCTGTTCCCGCAATGCGGCTTCTCAAGCCGCGCCGTGGCGATACTCGAGCGGTTGCAGATGCCCTACAAGACCGTCGATGTCCTCCAGGACCCGGAAATCCGGCAGGGCATCAAGGAATATAGCGACTGGCCGACCATACCCCAGCTGTACGTCAAGGGCGAATTCATCGGCGGATCCGACATCATGATGGAGATGTTCGAAAGCGGAGAGCTTCAACAGCTGGTAGGAGCCGAGACCGCTTGAACCTGATACAAAAAGGGGCGGCAACGCGGGACCAGAGAAACCGCGGCACCGCCCCTTTGGTGGTTGTGGAACCAAGTGGACGCCATATACAAAGCAATCGGCGTGCCAAATGATATAAATCGCAGTTTTCTGCGGAAAAATACCTGAAGGATTGGGGATTGGTGGACGCAGGTTGTAAAATTTCCCGACGTCTCGGACAGGCGCGGGGCACAGGCCGATGAACCCGTCCCAGGGCCTGTCAGGCGCGCAACTTATCTGTGACCTCACCCAGAGCTGGTCGGAGGTCGGGGGCGGAGTCGGTACCTATCTGCGACGCAAGCGCGAGCACATTCTGGCGCACACGCCCCACGGCCACCTGATGATCGTTCCAGGAGCCGAGGACGGCGTCAGTGAGGAAGGAAGGGCGATTACCGTCACGATCGCGTCCCCGAAGGTGCCGGGAAGCCCGAATTACCGTCTGCTGTTGCGAAACGGGGCGGTGTTGCAGGCGCTCGACAGGTTTCGGCCCGACGTCGTCGAGTGCCAGGATTCCTACAATCTGCCGTGGGCCGCTCTGCGGCATCGCCGTCTCCACCCGGAGGTCGCGGCGGTCGCCGGCTATTTCACGGATTTCCCCACCGCTTACGTCCATCGCCCGCTCAAGCGGTTCGTCGGCAATGCGCTTGCCGGCCAGCTTCGTTCCCTGGCCTATCGCTATTGCGGGCTGCTCTATCGCCGTTTCGACGCCGTCTATGCGCTCAGCGAAAGCGGTGGTGCCGCCAAGCTTCGCGAACTCGGTGTTTCCGACGTCGGGATTGTCCCGCTCGGAGTGGAGCTGGACGAGTTCAGCCCGGCCAAACGCGACGAAGAGCTCCGGCGGTCTCTCGGCGTGGGCGAAGGTCAGCCGCTGCTGATCTACGTTGGAAGGCTCGACCGCGAACGGCGCGCCCAGCTCGTCGTCGACGCGTTCCGCAAGCTCCCGGCCGAACTGGGGGCCACGCTGGTCCTGATTGGCGAGGGGCCCGTCCGCGACGAAATCCTCTCGGCGGACCACGACCGGATCGTCGCGCCGGGCTACCTGACCGACCGGGCGGAGCTGGCGCGCTGGCTGGCGAGCGCCGACATTTACGTATCCGCGATGGCGGACGAAACCTTCGGAGTTTCGGTGGTCGAGGCGCAGGCGTCCGGGCTGCCAGTGGTCGGGGTGGCGGCCGGCGCCATGCTCGATCGGGTCGATTCCGAAACGGGTCGGCTTGGACCCGTCGACGATTCGCTGTCGATGGCCGCCAACATTCTCGAAGTATGGAATTCGGACAGGACGGCGATGGCGCTCGCCGCGCGGTCGCACGTGCAGGGTCAGTTCAGCTGGGACCGCACGTTCCGCACCCTGTTCGGCGACATCTACCCGCAGGCCTTTGCGGCGCGCAGGGCGGCGCTCGCGGCGGCCAAGGCGGGGGCCTTCGCCCGCGGCACCGCCGCCTGACCGTTCATTGACGGTGCAGCGAGGCTGGCCGACATTTCCAGGAGCCTTTGCTAGGGAACGCCCATGAGACGCTTCGCCCTGTTGTGTATCCTTGTGGCCACTGTCCCGGCCGTCGCCCAGGAACCCGCCGCGAACCCGCCGCTCGCGGTGCCCTCTGCTCCAAGCGCGCCAGCCGCGGAAGTCGCGCCTGAAGTCGCGGCGCAAAAGGTGCTGCAATGCGAGGGCGAAAAGTTCGTTTTCGCCTGGGGCGCGGGTTCCAATCCCACGAAGGTGACACTTTGCGCCAAGAAGGGCGCCAGCCGGGAAGAGACCATCGCCATGCTCGAGGAGGCTGCCTCGAAGCTGGAGAGCAACACGAACATTGCGGAAGACCGCCGCATTCCCATCGTCCAACAGATCCGGGGCAAGATCGCGGAGCTTCGCGGCGTCGAGACCGCAAACGTGGCCGCGACCAAGCCGGCTGTGGCAAAGCCGGTTTCGGTGCCGGGAATCACGCCACTGAAGCCGATCGCACCTCCCCCGCCCGCGCCTCCGTCTGTCCATGCCGCCTCGACCCCGTCCTCCTCGGTGCTGTTGTTGCCGAAGCCCAAGCTCTCGTTCGAATGTTACACGCCGGGCGACATCGGCGTCGGTGGTCCGTGCGTCGCCCTCAATCGCGAGACTCGAATGACGGTGAAGGCAGGCGAGGCGATCCCGGCGGCTACCAGCCTGCGCTTTACCCGGAACCGCGAGTTCAGGGCGGAAATCGCCATCGGCCCGATGCGGAAAGGGCAAACAAGGCGGCTGATGGTTCCGCGCCAGGTGTGCGGCGGCGTCGTCGATACCGAGATCGAAATCCAGGTCGCGCGCGGAAACCATGTCGTGGACACGCGCGGGCCATATCTGATGCGTTGCTGAGCGCCGCTTTGCCTGCGCCTCCCACGCGTGGCAGACGGGTCGAAGTGGACGCCCGCTACGACAGCCTCGAGACCATCGAACCGGCAATCGGCCGCGTCCTCGCGCACAATCCCTCGGCATTCACCTACACGGGCACACAGACGTATCTGGTCGGGGAACGCGAGGTCGCGGTGATCGATCCCGGGCCCGATCAGCCCGAACATGTCGATGCGATCGTCAACGCGGTCCGCGGCCGCCCACTCGTCGCGATCCTGTGCACGCACACCCACCGGGACCATAGCCCCGCTGCGGCCCCGCTCGCCGAGCGCACCGGCGCGCCGATCGTTGGCTGCGCGCCGCTGGCACTGGAGACCGTGGGGCCGCGCGCGGACGCCGCCTTCGATTTCGGGTACACGCCAACCCGCGTGCTGGGCGACGCGGAAGGGATCGAGATCGACGGCGAAACGCTCGTGGCCGTCGCGACCCCGGGCCACACGTCCAACCATCTGTGCTTCGCCTATCGCGGCGCGCTGTTCACGGGAGACCATGTGATGGGGTGGTCGACGACCGTGGTGGTGCCGCCGGACGGAGACATGGCGGCCTATATGGCCAGCCTCGACAAACTCCGGAGGCGCGGCGACCGCGTCTATTATCCCGCCCACGGGCCGCCGGTGACCAGGCCCGCCCAGTATGTCCGCTCATTGATCGGCCACCGGCTCCAGCGGGAAAAGCAGATCCTCGGCATAGTCGGCGAAGCACCGCGGACAATTCCGGAAATTGTTGCCAGGGCCTATCGAGGCCTGGACCCGCGGCTGACGGCGGCGGCGGGCGGATCGGTGAACGCCCACCTGCTGGACCTCAAGCGCCGCGGGCTCGTTGACCAGGACGGAGAGCTATGGACAGGGACCGCATAAGACTTCCGCTTCTGGTCGGGGCAGTGGTCATCGCGCTGTTGCTGGGGATCGCGATTGCCGGCGCCGGGCTGGTCGATCGAATCCTCGGCGGCCCTGACCCGAAGGCGATTGCCACCTCAAGCCTGGAATCGATGCGCGCCCAGAACCGGCTTGTGGTGTTTGTCGCGCGCTACGTCTCCGTAACCTCGGCGCGCCAGAGCCGCCTGGGCCTGTCGACGGAACGCACTCTGATCCTTCCCGGCAATGTCCGCTACGAGCTGGACCTCTCGAAGCTGAAGCAGGAGGACGTGCGCTGGGACAAGGGCTCGAACACGCTCACGGTGCGGCTTCCTGACGTGGAAATCGCGGGCCCCGACGTCGATCTGGCAAGCGCTCGGGAATATGGCTCCGGCGGCCTGCTCGCCACCTTCACCGATGCCGAAGGGCGGCTCGACCAGGCGAACCGCGCCGCGGCGGTCGCCGACCTGCGCAGCCAGGCCCGCGGCCGGGTGCCGATGGAGCTCGCGCGCCAGTCCGCGCGCCAGGCGGTGGAGCGGAGCTTCGCAATGCCGCTCAAGGCCGCGGGGTTCGAGGACGCGAAGGTTGTTGCCCTGTTCCCCGGGGAAACCGGCAGGGAGGAGCCTTCATATCTCGACCAGTCGATCTCATATAATGCGGCGATAGAGGAGGCGCGCAGGCGCCGGGCCGCGCAAGGACAAAGATGACCGCTCAAAGCACCAGCCTGAAGGGCCTCGATCTCCTGGCCGAGATCGAGCGGTTGAAGCGCGAGCGCAACGCGGTGATCCTCGCGCATTATTACCAGAAGCCCGAGATTCAGGACCTTGCCGATTTCGTCGGCGACAGCCTCGACCTGTCGCGCAAGGCCGCGGCGACAGACGCGGACGTCATCGCCTTCTGCGGGGTCCGCTTCATGGCCGAGACGGCGAAAATTCTGTCGCCCGACAAGACCGTCATCCTGCCCGACATGGATGCCGGCTGCAGCCTCGAGGACAGCTGCCCGCCCGACCAGTTCAAGGCGTTCCGGGAGGCGCACCCCGATCATATCGCGCTCACCTACATCAACTGCTCGGCGGCGGTGAAAGCGCTCTCGGACATCATCGTCACCAGCTCGTCGGCGCAGGCGATCCTCGACCAGATCCCGAAGGAGCAGAAGATCATCTTCGGGCCTGACCGCCACCTCGGGGGATATCTGGCTCGAAAGACAGGTCGCGACATGCTCCTGTGGCCCGGCGTGTGCATCGTCCACCAGGCGTTCAGCGAGACCGAGCTGCTGAAGCTCAAGGCGGAGAACCCTGGGGCTCCAGTCGCTGCCCATCCCGAGTGCCCGCCTCACATCCTCGATCACGCCGACCACGTCGGCTCGACCAGCTCTATCCTGAAGTTCGCGATCGAGAGTGACAGCGACACCATCCTGGTCGCGACCGAGCCACACATCATCCACCAGATGGAAAAGGCCGCTCCCGCCAAGACCTTCATCGGGGTGCCCGGTGGCGACGGCAACTGCAATTGCAACATGTGCCCGTACATGGCGTTGAACACTCTGGAGAAGCTTTACGTCGCGCTTCGCGACCTCGAGCCCCGGATCGAGCTTGCGCCGGAACTGATGGACGCGGCCCGCAAGCCGCTCCAGCGGATGCTGGACATGGCCGGCGGGACGGTCGGCAAGGGCGATGTCGGAATGCCGCGATTGCGCGCCGACGAGCTCGACGCCGGAACTCTGAGCGGTCCGCAAGTCAGCGGCGAGTGACGAGGAGTGGAACAGTGGTTGCAATCGCCCGCCTCATGATCGCTGTTGCCGCGGCCGGCGTCCTCGCCGGTTGCGCGCAAACTTCGTCTCCGGCCGCGCAATCCTCGTATGAGTCTCAGGGATCGATCCTGGTCGGCTCCACTCCGGCTGCCGGTTCGACGGTCCAGGGCCCGATCAATGAACTCGTGCTCAATTTCGACCCGCCCGCGCGGCTGATGGAAGTGACGGTCACGGGGGCTGAGGGAACGATTCCGACCATGATCACCCCGGTCGGGGAAGTGTCACGCTATACTGTCCCGCTTCCTGGGCTTGAGGCCGGAAGCTATCGTGTCGATTGGCGCGCGAGCGCGGGCGGGAAATCCCACCGGGGGAGCTTCGGCTTCCAGGTTCAATAGAGCGCGCCGGGCCCATTCTGCTGCGCTTGCCAAGCGCTGATGCTGTGCTAAGCTCGCCCGCCTGGGGATTTCCCTGTATTTTTGAATGATTTGAGCGGGCATTGGCTTCATTCTTCATTCGCTCGGGGGGAGCGCTCTTACTCGCTTTGGCCGGCTGCGTCGCGACGATGGCGGCCTCCGCGCCCGCTCATGCCCAGTCGCGCCGGGCCGCTTCGACGGTAACGGACATCCAGATCCTGGCCGAGGATCGGGATCAGGCCGTCTTCTCGGTCACCGTCACTCCGCGCGTGGGCAGCTACTCGACGCTGGCTTCGGACGCGAGCAAGCCTGCGCTGCTTCTGCTTGGCGCGCAAAAGGCGGGCGGACTGGCCGAGCGCCGCGATTTCCGGGGCCTTGTCCGGACGGTGGAATTCGAACCGATCGACACGGGCCTTGCGATCCGATTCACCGCTGCGGCGCCCTCGAAGGTCGAGGCACAGCAGAGCAGCCCGCAGCGGCTTCTGGTGACGGTAAGAAGGCTAGCCGGCGCCGAGGCCGTCGGCAGCCGGCCGGTGGATTCGGCCGACGCGCCCCTCGCCACGGCGCACGTCCTGCCGCCAGCCTACGAGCCGCTTCCCGGCGAGGACGGCTATGAGCTGGTGATGCTGAAATATGCCGACGTCAGCGAGATCGTCGGCCTTCTCACCGAGGGGGTGACGGTCAAGCCGAACAACATTTTCATCCGGCGGGAACCCGGCTTCGGCTCGATGGCGACGACCAGCGGCACGACCTACGTCTCGCCGACCAGCCAAGGCCAGGAGGAAGAGCTTCCGCTCGGCGAGTCCGTGGACAGCAGCCTTGCGATCGATCGCCGGCTCAACGCCATCTGGATCAAGGGCTCGCCGGATCGGATAGCCCGGATCAAGGCGCAGATCGCGATCATCGACGTGCCGGTCGACAGCGTGATCCTGGAAACCCAGTTCGTCGAGCTCACCGAGCAGGGGGTTCGCAATCTCGGAATCGACTTCAACAACACGAGCGGTCAGGTCGCCACCGGCACCGTCACCCGAGGGGGGTTCAACCCCTTCGGCGCCGACCTTAACGAAACCGTGCTCAGCGGGCAGATCCAGGCCGCGCTTTACGCGCAGGTGCTCAAGGGCAACGGACGGATCGTTTCCACTCCGAGGATCGCCGCTCAAAGCGGGCAGACCGCTAAGATCCTCACCGGCGACGCGCTTCCGATCCTCACCTCCATCACCTTGTCGGGTGTGAACGGCGTCTCGCAGCAGGTGCAATATGTGAATGTCGGAGTGACGTTGCAGATCGCTCCGCGGGTGAGCCCCGACGGCTTCGTGACTTCGCGGATTTACGCGGTC
>JBKHXB010000008.1:0-45909 GCA_046566245.1 Alphaproteobacteria bacterium
CCAGGTTGGCGCCGCGGTCGTGCCCGTCCTGGCCCATCTTCGCGACCAGGATTCGCGGCTTGCGACCGAGGCGCGAGGCGACCGACTGCACGCCTTCCTCTGCCGCTTTCCAGCGCGCGTCGCGGCGCATCGGCCCGTAGATCCCGCGCACCGGCTCGGGCCTGGTGTGATAGCGGCCGAACACCCGTTCGAGCGCGTCCGAAATCTCGCCGAGCGTGGCCCGGGCGCGAGCCGCCTCGACGGAGAGGGCGAGCAGGTTTTCATTGCCGCGAGCGCCCTGTTCGAGCGCGTCTAGCGCCGCCCGGACACGCCCTTCGTCGCGGCTGGCGCGCACCTGCTCGATCCGCGCGATCTGCTGCGCGCGGACCCGGGCGTTGTCGACCTCCAGGATCTCGTGCTCGGGCTCGCTTTCCGGCTGGTAGCGGTTGACCCCGACGATCACCGTCTGGCCGGTGTCCACCTTTGCCGCCTTCTCCGCCGCGGCTTCCTCGATGCGCTGTTTGGGCAGGCCTTCGGCGACCGCCTTGGTCATCCCGCCATGAGCCTCGACTTCCTGGATCAGCTCCCAGGCCCGCTCCTCGAGCTCGCGGGTCAGTTTCTCGACATACCAGCTGCCGCCGAGCGGATCGGCGACCGCGGTTACGCCGCTTTCCTCGGCCAGGATCAGCTGCGTGTTGCGGGCGATGCGCGCCGAAAAATCCGTGGGCAGGGCGATCGCTTCGTCAAAGCTGTTGGTGTGCAGCGACTGGGTGCCGCCGAGCACTGCGGCGAGCGCCTCGATCGTGGTGCGGATGATGTTGTTGTAGGCGTCCTGCTCGGTAAGGCTGACGCCGCTCGTCTGGCAGTGGGTGCGCAGCCGCTTGGACTCGTCGTTCTTGGCGCCGAGGTCGGTCATGATCCGGTGCCAGAGCGTGCGCGCCGCGCGCAGCTTCGCCACCTCCATGAACAGGTTCATGCCGATGCCGAAGAAGAAGGAGAGGCGCGGCGCGAAATCGTCGATGTCGAGGCGGTCGGCCATCGCCACGCGCACATATTCCATGCCGTCGGCGAGCGTGTAGGCGAGCTCCTGCACCGCCGTCGCGCCCGCCTCGTGCATGTGATAGCCGCTAATCGAGATGCTGTTGAACTTCGGCATCTCCGCCGCGCAGAAAGCGATCACGTCGCTGACGATCCGCATGCTCGGCTCGGGCGGGTAGATGTAGGTGTTGCGGACCGCGAACTCTTTCAGGATGTCGTTCTGGATCGTGCCGGTCAGCTTGTCGTGCGGCACGCCCTGTTCCTCGGCCGCGACGATGTAGAAGGCCATGACCGGCAGGACGGCGCCGTTCATCGTCATGCTGACGCTCATCTTGTCGAGCGGGATGCCGTCGAACAGCAGCTTCATGTCCTCGACGGTATCGATCGCGACACCGGCCATGCCGACGTCTCCGGCGACGCGCGGATTGTCGCTGTCGTAGCCGCGGTGGGTGGCGAGGTCGAAGGCGACGGAAAGGCCCTTCTGCCCCGCCTTCAAGTTGCGGCGGTAGAAAGCGTTGGATTCCTCGGCAGTCGAGAAGCCCGCATATTGGCGGATGGTCCACGGGCGGCCCGCGTACATGGTCGCATAGGGACCGCGCGTGAAGGGGGGCAGCCCCGGCCAGCCGCTGTCGATTCCTTGCGAGTCCTCCGGCCCGTAAACCGTCTTAAGGCGGATTCCCTCGGGCGTTTCGCGCGAAAGGTCGCGGCCCTTCGACTCCTTGTCGGCGACGGCTTTCCAGTCTTTCTCGCTCATCGGCGGCTGCCCTAGCAGGGCAATTCGATTTCCGGGAGTGGGTGTGCTTGCGCCGGAGCGCCGCTAAAGGAAAGGCCATGTCCGACCAAAGCGACACCCAGCGCACGGAAAAGCTTGCCGGGCTTGCCTTGATCGCAGCAGCAGCGCTTGCGCTGATCGCAGCGAACAGCGCGCTAGGCGACGCCTATCATCATCTGCTCGAGACCAGGGTCGGGCCGGCGATGCCGCGTTTCGGCGTGCTGTCGGTCCACCAGTGGATCGCCGACGGCCTGATGGCGGTCTTCTTCCTGCTCGTCGGCCTGGAAGTGAAGCGCGAATGGTATGACGGGCGCCTGTCGACGCCAGCGGAGCGGCGGCTTCCGTTCATCGCCGCCGCCGCCGGAATGGCGGTACCCGCGCTCATCTACCTGGTGATGATCGGCTTCGACCCGGCGCTCGTTCGCGGCTGGGCGATCCCGTCCGCGACCGACATCGCTTTCGCGGTTGGGATCCTCGCCTTGCTCGGGGCCAGGGCTAACCCCACCGTCAAGCTGCTGCTCGTCACCATCGCGATCGTCGACGACGTCGGCGCGGTGGCGATCATCGCGCTGGTCTACACGGGCAGCCTGAACGGGACCGCAATCGCCCTAGCCCTCGCGATCCTCGCCGCAATGGCCATGCTCAACCAGTTCGGGGTCCGGCGGCTGTGGCCTTATCTCCTCGCCTTTCCGCTGCTGTGGCTGGCGATGCTCGCTAGCGGGATCCACGCGACCATCGCCGGCGTGCTCGCGGCGCTCGCCATTCCGCTCGGCAGGGGCGAAGCGCGTTCGCCGCTCAAGCTGCTCGAGCACCGGCTGCACCCCTGGGTAATGTTCGGGGTCATGCCTTTGTTCGGCTTCGCCAGCGCGGGCGTTCACGTGACCGCGCTGGGACAGCTGCTCGAGCCGATTTCCCTGGCAATCATCGCTGGATTGTTCGTCGGCAAGCAGGCCGGCGTGTTCGGAGCGATCTGGCTCGCCGACAAGATGGGAGTCGCGCCGCGTCCTGCCCACGCGCGCTGGCTCGAGCTCTACGGCGCGTCGCTTTTGTGCGGGGTTGGCTTCACCATGAGCCTGTTCATCGGCGCGCTCGCCTTTCCCGCCTCGCCGGAAGCGGTTGAAGCCGCAAAGCTCGGGACGCTCGCCGGTTCGTTCCTCTCGGCCGTGGCGGGATTCGCCGTACTTCGGCTGACGACGCCGGTCCCGTTCAGCGAAGAGGAGCTTTCCGAGGCGAAGGAAATCTTCGGCGAGGATCAGCGCGAGACGACGACGCTGCAGCCAACCTTGTCGGAGGAAATGGCTGCCGGCGAACCGGGAATGCGCAGGTCGAGGGATTAGAGCTTCTCGGTAAGCTCCGGGACGATCTTGAACAGGTCGCCGACCAGACCGATGTCCGCGACCTGGAAGATCGGCGCTTCCTCGTCCTTGTTGATGGCGACGATGACCTTCGAATCCTTCATGCCCGCGAGGTGCTGGATCGCCCCGGAGATGCCGATCGCGATATAGACTTCCGGAGCGACGATCTTGCCGGTCTGGCCGACCTGGTAGTCGTTGGGCGCATAGCCGGCATCGACCGCGGCTCGCGACGCTCCGACCGCCGCTCCGAGCTTGTCGGCCAGCGGGTCGAGCAGCGCATGGAACTGCTCGCTCGAGCCGAAGGCGCGGCCGCCCGAAACGATCACCTTGGCGCTCGTC
The DNA here is from genome assembly GCA_046566245.1 of Alphaproteobacteria bacterium. GTDB lineage: Bacteria > Pseudomonadota > Alphaproteobacteria > Sphingomonadales > Sphingomonadaceae > Sphingomicrobium. The sequence goes on from JBKHXB010000008.1 coordinate 3,484, forward strand.
AGCTCAGGCCGCTCGCTCTTCGATTCCTCGAGCGCGACGAAGCTGCTCAAGGCCGCCGGCTGGCCCGTGTCGACCTGCTCGACGCTCGCGCTCCCGCCCTCGCGCGCGGCCTTTTCGAACGCGGTCGTTCGAACGGTGATCACCTTCTTCGGATCCTTAGAGCGGACGGTGGCGATCGCGTTGCCCGCGTAAATCGGCCGGGTGAAGGTGTCGGGACCCTCGACCGAAAGGATGTCGCTTACCTGCATGACGTCGAGAAGTGCCGCGACCCGCGGCGCGATATTCTTCCCGAATGTCGTGGCCGGCGCGACGAAGGCGTCGTGGCTGTCCATCAGTTTCGCCGCGAGCGGCGCGACTTCCTCGGCAAGGTCGTGCGACAGGTGAGGGGCGTCGGCGGCGAGCACCTTGGCCACGCCCACAATCTTCGCGGCCGCATCGGCGACGGGGCCGATGCCGGACCCGGCGACGAGCGCATGGACCTCGCCGAGCTCCGCGGCCGCGGTGACCGTCGCGAGCGTCGAATCCTTGATGGTCTTTCCGTCATGCTCGACCAGGACGAGAACGCTCATTTCGCAACCCCCAAAGCTTTCAGCTTGCCGACGAGCTCGTCGACCGACCCCACCTTGATTCCCGCCTGGCGCTTGGACGGCTCGACCACCTTCAGGGTCTCGAGGCGGCGGCCGATATCGACTCCAAGCTCGTCCGGAGACTTCGTCGCCAGCGGCTTCGACTTGGCCTTCATGATGTTGGGCAGCGACGCGTAGCGGGGCTCGTTCAAGCGCAGGTCGGTGGTGACCACCGCGGGCAGCCTGAGCTCGTCGGTCTCTAAGCCGCCGTCCACCTCGCGCGTGACCTTCACCTTGCCGCCGCCCGGCTCGACCTTCGAGGCGAAGGTCCCCTGCGGCCAGCCGAGAAGCGCGGCGAGCATTTGCCCGGTCGCATTATTGTCGTCGTCGATCGCCTGCTTGCCCAGCAGGATCATGTCCGGCTTTTCCTCCTCGGCGATTTTCGCGAGGATCTTGGCGACGCCGAGCGGTTCGACCTCTTCATCGGTCTGGACGAGGATCGCGCGGTCGGCCCCCATGGCGAGCGCGGTGCGAATCGTTTCCTGCGCCTTGGCGGGCCCGATCGACACGGCGACGATCTCGGTAGCTTGGCCCTTTTCCTTCAGGCGGATCGCTTCCTCGACCGCGATCTCGTCGAACGGGTTCATGCTCATCTTGACGTTGGCGAGATCGACCCCGGAGCCGTCCATCTTGACGCGCGGCTTCACGTTGAAGTCGATGACGCGCTTGACCGCGACCAATAGCTTCATTCGCTTTGCTCCCGAACTTTAGGCAGGCACGGCCTGCTTGACCTGGGCGACGATTTTCCTGGCCGCGTCGCCAAGATCGTCGGCCGGGATGATTGCGAGCCCGCTCTGGGCGAGGATGTCCTTGCCCTGCTGGACGTTCGTCCCTTCCAGCCTGACGACCAGAGGGTCCTCGAGCTCAATCTCGCGCGCCGCCGCGACGATCCCTTCGGCGATGATGTCGCAGCGCATGATCCCGCCGAAGATGTTGACAAGGATGCCTTTGACCGCCGGGTCGGACAGGATGATCTTGAAGGCGGCCGTCACCTTTTCCTTGGACGCGCCGCCGCCGACATCGCAGAAATTGGCGGGCTCCCCGCCTTCCAGCTTGATGATGTCCATCGTCGCCATCGCCAGGCCGGCGCCGTTGACCATGCAGCCGATATTGCCGTCGAGCTTGATGTAGGCGAGGTCGTGCTTCGACGCCTCGATCTCCATCGGGTCCTCTTCGGTGAGGTCGCGAAGCGCTTCCAGCTCGGGGTGGCGGAACTCGGCGTTGCTGTCGAAGCCGACCTTGGCGTCGAGCACCATCAGCCTGTTACCGCCGGTGATCGCGAGCGGGTTGATCTCGATCTGCGAGGCGTCGGTCGCGACGAAGGCGTTGTAGAGGCTGGCCAGGATCTTCGACGCCTGCTTGGCGAGGTCGCCGTCGAGCCCGAGCGCGGCCGCCAGCGCGCGCCCGTGGTGGGGCATCAGGCCAGTCGCCGGATCGATAGTGAAGGTCGCGATCTTTTCGGGCGTGTCGTGGGCAACCTGCTCGATGTCCATCCCGCCCTCGGTCGAGGCGACCACGGCGATGCGGCTGGTCTCGCGGTCGACCAATAGCGCCAGGTAGAACTCGCGCTCGATGTCGACGCCGTCGGTGATGTAGAGCCGCTGCACCTGCTTGCCGGCCGGGCCGGTCTGGACGGTGACAAGGGTCTTGCCCAGCATTTCCGCGGCATGTTCACGGACCTCGTCGATCGATTGGGCGAGGCGGACGCCGCCCTTCGCGTCGGGCCCGAGCTCCTTGAACCGGCCCTTGCCGCGGCCGCCGGCATGGATCTGCGACTTGACGACCCAGAGCGGCCCCGGGAGCTTGCCCGCCGCATCGACCGCCTCCTCGACGCTCATCGCGGCATGGCCTGCCGGAACCGGGACGCCGTGTTTCGCGAGCAGCTCCTTGGCCTGATATTCGTGGATGTTCATGATGCGCGGCCCTTAGGGTCCCCGTCGATTACCAGCAAGTCCGAGCGGGTCCGGGATAGGATTTGCCCTCTCGGGAATTTGACACATTTGACAGTGTCGCAACCTTTTCAATGCATGCTCTTCGGGGGCTCCTTCCACTTCCTCCACTTCGTGACCTTCGACCGCAGTCCGGCGAGTCGACTCCCCCTAGACTCGCGCTGTCCGTGTAGGACAGGAAAATCGAGCCGTGGCTGAACCTGAGCGCCCCCTTCGCAAGATCCTGCACATCGACATGGACGCTTTCTATGCGTCGGTTGAGCAACGCGATAATCCCGAGCTTCGGGGAAAGCCCGTCGCAGTGGGCGGCGGCCACCGTGGCGTCGTCGCGGCCGCTTCCTACGAGGCGCGCAGGTTCGGAATCCGCTCGGCAATGCCGTCCGTGACCGCGAAAAGGCGCTGTCCGGAACTGGTCTTCGTCAAGCCGCGATTCGACGTCTATCGTGAGGTATCCAGCCAGATTCGCGCGATCTTCGCCGATTACACCGACCTCGTCGAACCGCTAAGCCTCGACGAGGCCTATCTCGACGTCAGCGAGGACCGCCGCGGTTTGGGAAGCGCGCGGGCGATCGCCGAGGACATTCGCCGCCGGATCCGGGAGGAGACCGGCCTCACCGCGTCGGCCGGCGTGTCCTACTGCAAGTTCATCGCCAAGCTCGCCTCCGACTACCGCAAGCCCGACGGGCTGACCGTGATCAAGCCCGAACAGGGGCCCGATTTCGTCGCCTCACTTCCGGTCTCGAAGTTCCACGGAATCGGGCCTGTGACGGCGAGGAAGATGGGAGAGCTCGGCATCTTCACCGGCGCTGATCTGCGTGCGTGGAGCCAAGCCGAGCTCGAGGCGCGGTTCGGGAGCAGCGGCACGTGGTACTGGTCGATCGCGCGCGGAATCGACGAGCGTGAAGTCAGGCCCGACCGGCCCTACAAGTCGGTCAGCGCCGAACGAACCTTCGACGAGGATTTGACTGATCCGGAGCGGCTGGCCGCCGAGCTCGACCGGGTCGCGGGCTTCGCCTGGGCGCGGGTCGAGCGCGCCGCGGTCGCCGGGCGGACCGTGACCCTGAAGGTCAAGTTCGCGGATTTTACGATCATCACCCGCTCGAAGAGCTTTGCCGGCCCGGTCACCAGCCAGGCCGCGTTCCTCTCGGCGGGGCAGAAGCTACTCGCCGCTCTCATGCCTGTCCGGAAGGGAATCCGGCTCCTGGGCCTCGGTCTGCACAATCTGTGCGACCGCTATGACCAACAACCCCAGCTCAGACTCGCAATCTGAGGCCGGTTGTGATATAAAATTGTTCTAGAGGCCGCTGCTTTCCGCATCGGTCCGTTAGCAGGAACCTAGATTCAGGGGCGGTGAGCCGCGACGAACTGTCGTTTTGGGGGGCGGTGCGTGATCGCGTTGGCTTGTCCGCCGAATTTGAAACAGATCTGGAACAGAAAGGTGTGCGAATGGCTGCCAAGGCTTTGAGCTTCGACGTCGGCGATTATGTTGTTTACCCCAAGCACGGTGTCGGCCGCGTCGTGGAACTGCAGAGCACGGAAATCGCCGGGACCCGTCTCGACCTCTATGTCCTTCGCTTCGAGAAGGAAAAGATGACCCTCCGCGTTCCCGTCAACAAGGCGGATTCGGTCGGAATGCGCAAGCTTTCCTCGGACAAGACGATGAAGGACGCGCTCGAGACCCTGAAGGGCAAGCCGAAGATCAAGCGCACCATGTGGTCGCGCCGCGCCCAGGAATATGAGGCGAAGATCAACTCGGGCGACCTGACGTCGATCGCGGAGGTCGTGCGCGACCTGTTCCGCCCGGACGACGCGCCCGAGCAGAGCTACTCGGAGCGGCAGATTTTCGAGGCCGCCTCGTCGCGCCTGGCGCGCGAGCTCGCGGCCATGGAGCAGACCGACGAGAAGTCGGCGCTCGCAAAGATCCTCGATATCCTGAACAAGGCTGCGGTGATCCACCACAAGCCAAAGGAAAGTGTCGAAGCGTAATAGCCGCTTCGCATCGGAACCGGGAAGGGCGCGCCGTGGAAACGGTGCGCCCTTTTTCCATCCGCTCTTGCCGCCTGGATCGTCCTGCTGTATTATAGCACTAACACACAACAGGAGATTCGTCATGCGCAAGGTTCTGCTCATCACGACCGCCGTAACCGCGGCTGCGACCGCGACTGCGGGATGCGGGCGCGATCGCGCTGAGACTGGCGGCCCGACGGTCCAGCGGACTTATCCCGTGGGCGCTTTCGAAGAGATCGAGGTCGCCGGTCCCTATGACGTCCAGGTCCGCACTGGCGACAACCCGAGCGTCGCTGCGAGCGGTCCGGAAAAGGTGATCGAGAAACTCGTCATCGAAGTGAAGGGCGACAAGCTCCTCATCCATCCGAGCAAGGAAAGAAAATGGTGGGGCAGCTGGGGGTCGAGCCATGGAAGCGCGAAAATCCAGGTGACGGTCCCGTCGCTTAAAGGCGCGGCGATCGCCGGCTCGGGCGGGATCGCGATCGACAAGGTCAAGGGCGCGAGCTTCGATGCAAGCGTGGCCGGTTCCGGCGACCTGTCGATCGAATCGCTCGAGGTGGAGGGCCTGAATGTCTCGGTGGCGGGGTCCGGCGACGTGCGCGCCCGCTCGGGCCAGGTGCGGAGCGCCGATTACAGCATTGCCGGGTCGGGTGACATCGATGCGCGCGGCGTGCGCAGCGAAACCGCCGACGTGTCGATCGCCGGATCGGGGAGCGTAGCGGCCCAGGCAACCGGAACGGCCGACGTCAGCATCATGGGCTCCGGCGACGTCGAGCTGACTGGCGGGGCAAAGTGCAGCGTCAGCAAAGTCGGCTCAGGCGACGTCCGCTGCTCTTAGCACGGTGTTAACCATGAGCGGCGACAAGCGGAGCTCATGAGCTTTCGCCTGCCGCCGCTTCTCCTCGCTCTGCTTGCGCTGGCCTCGCCGGCCAACGCGGCGTCCAGAAACTTCACCGTCACCGGCTTCGAGCGGATTCGCGTCGATGGGCCCTTCCGGGTCGCGCTCAAGACGGGCGTGGCGCCCTTCGCGAAGGCGACGGGCTCGCCCGCCGCGCTCAATGGCGTCGCGATTGACGTCCAGGGCAATACGCTCGTCGTCAGGCGCAACCCAACCGCACAGTCCGCGTATCCGGGCGAATCGGCGGGTCCGGTCGAAATCAGCGTGGGAACCCATGATCTCAACGCCGCATGGGTGAACGGCGCGGGCAGCCTCGCTATCGACAAGGCAAAGGCGCAGGTCTTCGACCTGTCCGTGCAGGGGCCCGGCTCGATCAGTATCGGCCGGCTGACGGCGGACCGGCTGCGCGCTGGTCTTTCGGGGAGCGGCTCGGCGAGCGTCGCGGGAACCGCAGCGGTGGTGAAGGCGGTCGTCCGCGGCACCTCTTCGTTCGACGCGACCGCGCTCAACGCCAAGGACGTTGACGTCGGCGCGGAGGGGACGGCTGTCGTCAGGCTGACGGCGACGGGCACCGCCAAGGTCGATGCGCTGGGGACGGCGCTGGTCGAACTATCCGGCCGCCCCGCCTGCACGACGCGGGCGAGCGGCTCCGCCGTCGTCAGCGGCTGCCGCTAGGCGCCTGCCGCGATCCGCGCCTTCGCCTGTTCCAACATGTCAATGAAGCGCGGATCGTCGCGTAACACGTCGAGGTCGGGGTCAACCTCGACATGGTGGAGAAGCTCTGAATTGAGCTTGTCAAAATAGGGCGCAAGCATCTCCAGAGCCCGATCGCGCTCGCCCAGCTCATTGGCCAAGGCGCAGGCGAGGTTATAGCGCATGATGCGGTTTTGCGGATCGACCGCTATCGCACGCTCGATCCATTCGCGTGCCCGGTCCCGCTCGCCAAGCGCGGCAAGGGCGCTTGCCCCCAGCCCGAGCGCCGCGCCGTTGCTCGGGTCGCGCGCGACAGCACGCTCCACGCGCTCGAGCATCCGCGCGTCCGCGCGGCCCGCCTCCTCCGTTCTGCCGACGCTGCGCTGGCAGGTCCCAAGCAGCGCCAGAGTATGATAGTCGGTATCGACGAGCGACGCGGCCTTTTCGAAATAGGGGATGGCCTCCTCGGGGCGCCCGCGCAATAACAGCAACTTGCCGGCAATCTTGTTGGCCTCCCAACTTTCCGGCTCGACGGCCAAGGCGAGTTCGACCTCGTGGTCAGCGGCCTCGTGAAGTTGTTGGGCATGGTACGAGCGCGCCTTGACCAAGTGCGCTTCGACGCTGGTCGGGTCGAGCGCGAGCGCCCGATTAGCGGCGGCGACTCCGTCGTCATGGTCGCCGCCCTCGCGGAATCTCAGTTGTGACTGCGCGAGGGCCTTTAGCGCCCAAGCGCGGGCGTAGTTGGGGTCGATGGCCGCCGCGCGCTCGCACAGGCGGATAATCAGCTCTTCGCGGTGCGAATCGCCGTCGTTGCCGGCGATCCAATATTGCCGCGCCATCAGGTACAAGTTGTATGCCTCGGCGTTCGAAGTCCCCCGCTGCTCGACCGCGGGAGCGGCCGGCTCAAGAAGCTTCAGGCGAAGCGCCTTGACTATGGCCACGGCAATTTCGTCCTGAATCTCGAAAATGTCCGTCAGGTCGCGATCGTGCCGTTCGGCCCATATTTGTCGCCCGGTGCTGCCGTCGACCAACTGCGCGCTGACCCGGACCCGGCTTCCGGATTTTCTGACGCTGCCTTCGAGGACGTGCGAAACACCGAGCTGCCTGGCGACATCGCAGGCCGAAGAGCCACTGCCCTTGAATCCGAATGCCGTGTTCCGCGACACGACGGACAGTCCATCGATCCCGGCCAGGTCTGTGATGATGTCCTCGCTGATGCCGTCACTGAAATAATCCTGTTCCGGATCGCCGCTTACGTTCGCGAACGGAAGCACGCAGATCGAAGGACCAACCTGTGCGGCAGCTACTGGCGGCGGCGCCGCGGCCGCTTGCCCGCCCACCAGCTCGCTAATGCTCTGTTCCACTGTACGCCATGCCGGTTCGGCGATCCGGCCATTGCGGAAATCCACCGTCGGGCACTGGATCTGGTTGAATGGAAGCGGCGGCATCGCTCCATCGACGCTGAGCTGCACGAGCGTCCCGCGGTTGCGAGCGAGGTCGGCCTCGGCGCGTACCCATTGGGAGCGAACTGCATCCGCCGACCAGAGGACAACGACCGCCTTGGCCTGCCGCAACTGTTCTTCGATGACGTCGGCATAATTACGGTGCGCTGGAAGGGCGTCATCCTTCCACACGCTGTATCCGGCGGCTCTCAAGCTGTCGGCAATGCGCTCCGCTGCCTCCGCCGAGGAGCGGGCGTAAGAGATGAACACGTCAGGGACGGACGCACCCATCCGGGAAAGCTAACCCGCTGTGAAACAATAAACAATGTGGGGCTATCGCGCCATTCGCCTCATTGCAGCGACGCGGTCGCTTCAACGCCCGACAGGAAATTCCAGAGCGCCTGGGCAAGCTCCTCGCCCGCGGCGATCGCCTCGGCCTTCTCGTCTTCCGGAAGCCGGTCGAGCAGGGTCCGGCACACCGCGCTGTGCTCCACGTCGGCATGCTCATGGACGCGGAAGAAGCGCAGCGTCTCTTCGTCGCTGATCCCGTAGCGGTCGATCAGCCCTTCGATCTTCGCCGAGGCAACGCCGGGGAACTGGCTCTCGTACGCGTAGAGCGCGCCGAGGCCCGACGCGTAGGACCGACGCGAAAGCCTCGAGAAGGTGTCGATGAGCGCTCGGGTTTCCGGGTTGAGAGCCTGGGCGTGCACCGCTTCCTCATTCTCGCCCAGCCCGCAGGCGAACATCAGCCACAGCGTCGCATGGTCCTGCTTGCCGGCCTCGATCCCTTCCTCCTCGGCGAGATTCTCGGCGAGCATCCGCCGGCCGTCGCGATCGGGGCAGGCGCTGTGGACCGCGCTCACCGCGCGGGGAAAGGCCTCGACGTGGTGGAAATACTGGCGAGCATAGGCGCGCAGCGTGTCCAGCGGCAGCCGTCCCTCGGTCCACGCCTGGTAAAAGGGGTGGCTGAGCATGGCCCGCTCCGAAACCTTCGAATCGATGACCACTGAAACCGGCAAGTCCGTCATGCGCGCCTCCTGGTTGCTTCGCCGACCGGCATTAGGGCGGAGCGCTGGTGTCGACAAGCAGACGATTTGGCGCGGCAACCGAATTCAGGCCGGATCGTTAACGCCCTGAACCGGAAACAAGGGAGCGAAAGCAATGTATATCGGTCTTGGCGGACTTATTCTGTTGATCATCCTGCTCATCATCCTGTTCTAGGACGAGCGAGCTTCAGACGAGAGCAAGGGCGCTGAGGCGCCCGTAGAGGCGAGGCGGCAAGTCCGAAAGGCCGCTGCCGTCGTCGCCCGCCTTCGGAGCATCCCCTTCCGTCAAATAGCGCCAGCCCTGGTGCGCCCGGCAATGGCGTGGCGCGACGGCGATGAAATCGGCGGAGCAGACGATGTCGATCCGCCCGTCCTCGCGATCCTCGAAGCGCAGGATCGCGTTGCATCCCACGATCCGGTGGCGGATGATCCAGTAGAGGTGGCCGCCCACAAGCTCGTCCGCGCGCCGCGGGCACATCCGGGTCGCGACACGCAGCTCGCCAAGCGATTGGCGCGCCCGGATCCGGGCTTCGAGCGATTCGACGTCGCTGCAGCCGAAAGCGACCTTGGTCAAATGAAGCGGCACCGCTTCATTGTGGCCGCAAAGCCGCAACGATGACAAGCGCTTAGCCCACCAGGCCGGACGCGGTCGCAAACCCCAGGAACAACAGGAATCCCATCGAATCGGTGATGGTCGTCAGGAAGACGCTGCTGGCCACGGCCGGGTCCGTTCCCAGCCGTTCGAGAGTCAGGGGCACGACCACTCCGGCGAACCCCGCGACGATGATGTTGAACAACATCGCCGCGGCGATCACCAGGCCGAGCGTCGGGCTCCCCAGGACGACCGCCACCCCGGTCCCGATGAGCAGGGCGATGGTCACGCCGTTCAATAGCGCGAGGCGGACTTCCCTGCCGACCGCCCGCCAGCGGTTCGATCCGGTCAGCTGGTTGGTCGCAAGCGCCCGGACGGTCACCGCCAGCGCCTGGGTCCCGGCATTGCCGCCGACCGCTGCCACGATCGGCATCAGCGCCGCGAGGATCGCGAGCCGCTCGATCGTGTCCTCGAACTGGTAGATGACGAAGGTCGCGATCAGCGCCGTCATCAGGTTCGCGATGAGCCATCGGATCCTTGCACGATAGCTCTCGCTCACCGGCTCGTTGATGTCGCCCTCGTCGCCCGCGCCGGACAGACGGAGCACGTCCTCGCTCGCTTCCTCCTGAATGATGTGGACGATGTCGTCGACCGTGATCATCCCCACCAGCCGCCCTTCGCCGTCGACGACGGCGGCCGAAACGAGCGCATATTTCTGGAACCGGAGCGCCACGTCCTCCTGGTCCATGTCGACCGGGATCAAGGTCTGCTCGCGCTGCATCACCTCGGCGACGGGAGTCGCGCGCGGCGCCCGCAGGATCGTCGAAAGCTTGCACGTCCCCACCGGGTGGTGCGTCGGGCTGACGACGAACACTTCCCAGAAATCGGTCGGGAGCTCGGGGCTGGAGCGCAGGTAGTCGATCACCTGCCCGACCTGCCAATGCTCGGGCACGGCGATCAGGTCGCGCTGCATCAGCCGCCCGGCCGATTCCTCGGGATAGGTGAGCGCTTCCTCGATCGCCGCCCGGTCGTCGGGCTCCATCGCCTGCAGGACCGCCTGCTGCTCGTCCTCCTCGAGGTCTTCGAGGATCGCGACCGCGTCGTCGGTCTCCAGCTCGCCGGCGATCTTCGCGACCTGGTCCGGAGCGAGCGCGTCGATGAGCGCCTCGCGGACGTGCTCGTTCATCTCGGCCAGCACGTCGGCATCGACGATCTCGGCAAGCGCCCGGACGAGGCCCTCGCGCTCGTCGCGCGCGGCAAGCTCGATGAGGTCGGCGACGTCAGCCGGGTGGAGCGGGCCGACTAGCTGGCGTGCGGTGGCGTCGTCGCCATCGGCGACGGCGTCGAGGACCCGGTCGACGAACTCGGGGCGGAGCCGGTCCTCTTCATCGATAGCGGATTGCGCGGCCGCGTCGGAATGCCGCTGGTCGATGTCGGCGGCGACCTTTTCGCTCTCGCTCATCGCCCTTTCCCCTTCCGACGCCTGCCGGCCTCCTATGGCCGCCTCAACGCTGGCGCAACCCGCCTGAGCCGAATATGGCCGCTTGCGAAACCCTTCATCCCGGAGCGAGCCAAATGTCCGACCAACGCCTCACCCTTTCCCTTTCCAGCGGCGGCGACGTCGTCATCAAGCTTCGGCCCGACCTCGCGCCCGAGCACGTCAAGCGCATCACCGACCTCGCCAAGGAGGGATTCTATGACGGAGTGCTGTTCCACCGGGTGATCCCGGGCTTCATGGCGCAGACGGGCGATCCGACGGGCACGGGCATGGGCGGGTCCGACCTTCCCGACCTCAAGGCCGAGTTCAACCGCGCGCCGCACGTGCGCGGCACTTGCTCGATGGCGCGCAAGCCGGATCCGGACAGCGCCAACAGCCAGTTCTTCATCTGCTTCGACGACGCGCGCTTCCTTGACGGCCAGTACACGGTCTGGGGCGAGGTCGAGAGCGGCATGGAGCATGTCGACGCGCTCCCGAAGGGCGAGCCGCCGGCAAGCCCGGGCAAGATCGTCAAGGCGACGGTTGGCGCCGCCTAGGTGACCGGGATCGCGCTCATCACCGGCGCGTCGGCTGGGCTCGGAGAGGAGTTCGCCCGGCAGCTTGCCAAGCGCGGCCAGCGGCTCGTGATCGCGGCACGGCGCACGGAGCGGCTGGAGGCGCTCGCCGGAGGGCTCGGCAGCGCGCGCGCCGTCGGAATCGACCTTTCGAAGCCGGGCGCCGCGGCGAAACTGGTCGCCAACATCAAGGACGCCGGCGAGACGATCGACCTGCTCGTCAACAACGCGGGCTTCGGCCTTCTTGGCCGGTTCGACAGGGCAGATCCGAAGCGGCTCCGGGAGATGGTCGACCTCAATTGCGGCGCCTTGACCGAACTCTGCCGGGCGGTGCTTCCTGACATGGTCGAACGCCGCTCGGGCGCGATCCTCAACGTCGCCTCGACCGCCGCTTTCCAGCCAGGGCCGGGGATGGCGGTCTATTTCGCGACCAAGGCCTATGTGCTTTCGCTGAGCGAGGCGCTTCATGAGGAGGTCAAGCGCTTCGGGGTCAAGGTGAGCGCGCTCTGCCCCGGGCCGACGAGGACCGAGTTTGGGGAGGTCGCCGGCTTCAAGAGCGACGGCGGCTTCGACCGCCTGTCGATGGACGCGAGCGAGGTCGTCCGGCTCGGCCTTGCTGGCCTCGACAGGAACAAGGCGGTTGTGATCACCGGAGCGCTCAACAAGGCCGGGGCGTTTTCGACGCGGTTGCTCCCCCGCGCCCTCGTCCGCAAGGCCGCCGGCGCCCTCAAGTTCTAGCGGAAAGCCCTTTTAACCCGCCGCCGCCGCCCCAAATTGAACCGGGCGCGCCTGTCGCGGTTTCGCTTTGTTGGCCCGGGCGGGGTAAGGAGAACCGATGGCGGATACCGAAGTGGCAGAACGGCCAAAGACCATGCGCGTGCAGGTCGCCAATCTCCCCCCGGGGGACAGCGGCCGCGGAATCGCGCGGCTGCCGGCCAAGCTCATGGAGGCGCTCGGCGTCAGCGAGGGGGACACGATCGCGATCATCGGCAAGCGGTCGACCGCGGCGCGCGCGATCCGTCCCTACGGCGAGGACGAGGGGCTGGATATCGTCCGCCTCGACGGGCTTCAGCGGGCGAATGCTGGCGTTGGCGCGGGCGACTTCGTCGAGATTCGCAAGGCCAAGTCGAAGCCGGCGACTCGCGTGGTATTCGCGCCCGCGCAGGACAATGTCCGGCTTCACGGTTCGGCGGACGCGCTCAAACGCACCTTCGCCGGGCGGCCGCTGTGCGAGGGCGATACGGTCGCAACGACCGGTCACCAGCGCGTCAACACCGACGTCCCCGACCAGGTCCGCCAGCTTCTGAACGCCCCCGCCTTCGCTCTCCAGGAAGTGCGCCTTGTTGTCATCAGCGCCGCGCCCAAGGGAATCGTCCACATCGATTCGAAGACGGAGGTTGAGCTTCTTCCCGAATTCCTCGTCGGAAAGCCCGGCGACCGCCGCGCCGACGTCACCTATGACGACCTCGGCGGGATGCACGACACGATCGACGCGCTCCGCGAGATGGTCGAGCTGCCCCTGCGCCACCCGGAGCTGTTCCAGCGACTAGGCGTCGACCCGCCCAAGGGCGTGCTTCTCCACGGGCCCCCTGGGACGGGCAAGACCCGGCTCGCCCGCGCCGTCGCCAACGAGAGCAGCGCGCAATTCTTTCACATCGCCGGGCCGGAGATCATGGGCTCGGCCTATGGCGAGAGCGAGCGCAAGCTGCGCGACCTGTTCGAGCAGGCCGCCGCCGCCGCGCCCTCGATCATTTTCATCGACGAGATTGATTCGATCGCCCCGAAACGCGGGCAGGTGACCGGGGAGGCTGAAAAGCGGCTCGTCGCCCAGCTCTTGAGCCTGATGGACGGTATCGAGCCCCGGCAGAACCTGGTCGTCATCGCCGCGACCAACCGGCCGGAAGCGCTCGACGAGGCGCTTCGTCGGCCGGGCCGGTTCGACCGCGAGATCATCGTTGGGGTCCCGGACGAGAACGGGCGCCGCGAGATCCTCGAGATCCACACGCGCGGGATGCCGCTCGCCTCCGACGTGGACATCGGCGACCTTGCGCGCCGCACTTATGGCTTCGTCGGCGCAGACCTCGCGGCGCTGACCCGCGAGGCGGCGATGGAGGCGGTCCGCCGGATCATGCCTCGCATCAACCCCGACGAGGAGGTAATCCCGACCGAGGTGCTCGACGCCTTGTCGGTAGAGAGCCGCGACTTCGAAAATGCGCTCAAGCGCGTGCAGCCTTCGGCGATGCGGGAGGTCATGGTCGAAGCCCCGCAAATCCGCTGGTCGGACATCGGCGGCCTCGATTCGGCCATGGAGAAGCTGCGCGAGGGCATCGAGCTTCCGCTCAAGCATCCCGAGGCCTTCCGCCGGATCGGAATCCGCCCCGCCAAGGGGTTCCTGCTTTACGGGCCGCCGGGCACCGGAAAGACGCTGCTCGCCAAGGCGACCGCGCACGAGAGCCATTCCAACTTCATTGCCACCAAATCGTCCGACCTCCTGTCGAAATGGTACGGGGAGAGCGAGCAGCAGATCGCGCGGCTGTTCGCCCGCGCGCGCCAGGTCGCGCCGACGATCATCTTCATCGACGAGATCGACAGCCTCGTTCCGGCCAGGGGCGGCGGCCTGGGCGAGCCGCAGGTGACCGAGCGCGTGGTCAACACGATCCTCGCCGAGATGGACGGGCTCGAAGAGCTCAACAATGTCGTCGTCATCGGTGCAACCAACCGGCCGAGCCTGATCGATCCTGCGCTGCTTCGTCCCGGCCGCTTCGACGAGCTCATTTATGTGGGGCCGCCGGACACCGCGGGACGCCGCCGGATCCTCGCGATCCACACGTCCGACATGCCGCTCGCCGACGACGTCGACCTCGAATCGCTCGCGCAGCGGACCGAGCGCTTTACCGGCGCCGACCTTGAGGACCTGGTGCGCCGGGCCGGGCTCATCGCGCTTCGCAGGGGCCTCGATTCGGACCAGGTCACGGAGGCGGATTTCGAGGCCGCGCTGGCGGAGACCAGGGCCTCCGTCACCCCCGAGATGCTCGAGGAGTATCAGCGGATCCAGGAAACCCTGAAGAGCGACGCTGTCCGCCCGACGGGGATCGGCTTCGTGCTACCGGGGATGTTGAGGCCGAGAAGCCAGAAGGAGCCCGGGGTCGCCGAGCCGCCGGCTCAGCCACGCCAGCAGCACGAGTAGGACGGCCGAAACGGCGAAGGGCAGGTCGGGGCTCAAAGTGTAGAGCACCATTCCGATCGCCGGAGCGGCGACGAAGCTGATCCCGTTGGCAGCCGTTATGACCCCCGCGACTCCGCCCTGCTCGGCAAGCGGGACCGCGAGCGAGGCTCCGGCAGTGAAGCCGGGACGGGTGAAGCCGAAGCCGATCGAGGCCACCGCGAACCCAAGCGTGATTCCGTACAGGTCCGTCGCCAGCATGGTCCCGATCGTCCCGATCGCGGCGATCGCCGCTCCCCAGACGAGCAGGGCCCTCGGCCCGGCGTTGAGCCGCGGGATCAGGCCCCACTGGGCGGCAAGCGTTGCCGAAGCGCTCGCCATCATCACGATGGCGATCGAATCCTCCGAGCCGCGCGGGTTGAGCGCCAGGCGATCGATCACGAAGAATCCGATGCAGGTGAGAAGCGCGGCCTGGGCGTGGCCCGCGGTCACTCCGGCCAGGATCCACGGCCGGATCCGCTCGTCGTTCCATTTCAGCCGCTTGCGGCGGCCGGGCGCGGTCGCGGCGATGACGCTTGCGCCCGTGACGACGGACGCCTGCGAGGGATAGCTCATCGCGGCGCCCCGTCCCGCGCGGCGGCCGTACTTGTCGTTGGGAAGCCAGGCGAGGATCGCCGCGAAGACGAGAATCGCGATCAGGGCGAAGGCGAACAACGGCCCGGTCAACCCGACCGGGGGCATGACGAACAGAGGCGCCAGCGCCGGGCCGATGATCGTCCCGAGCCCGAAGGACGAGGACAAGGCGGACAGCGCTGCGACCCGCCCGCTCCGCCGGGTTTTGGCGGCGAGATAGGCCTGGGTCGCGGACGGCGTGGCGCAACCGAGCGCGCCGTAGATCGCGCGGAAGATCGCGAACAGGGCAAAGGTCACGCCGCCGCCGATCAGGCCGGCAAGCCCCAGGTCGAGAACCAGGCCACACAGCAACATCGAGACAATGAAGCCGGCGACGCCCATCAGAGTCAGCGCCTTGCGCCCGTGCCGGTCGCTTTTTTCCGCCCAATAGGGCGCGAGAAGGACCCACAGCACCGCCGACCAGGTGTAAGCGATCGCCACCCACAGGTCGGCGATTCCGATCTCCCGGCCGATTGCCGGC
This sequence comes from Alphaproteobacteria bacterium, assembly GCA_046566245.1. Taxonomy (GTDB): domain Bacteria; phylum Pseudomonadota; class Alphaproteobacteria; order Sphingomonadales; family Sphingomonadaceae; genus Sphingomicrobium. The sequence continues at coordinate 19,105 of JBKHXB010000008.1, forward strand.
ATTACGGATTGCAGGGCGGTGTTCCCGGCCGCCGCGACCAGCATCGCCGCATAGAGCAGCAGGAAGTGCGGCGCCGTTACGGCGCTTGTCGCGAGCGTGCCCTTGGGTGCGATAGCCGGCATGGCCCTGCCTTAACGGCGACCGCCGCGTGGCGGAACCGGCTTGGCGGAGGAGCCTTGCCAAGGCCGTACGCATTTGCCAACGCTTCGCGGTCTCGCCCGACGGAGCTCCCATCCTGATGCCGACCTCGACCGCCCGAACCCTCAAAGGCCCGCGCCGGCTGGTCCGCCGCGACGCCCGGCGATCGGATAGCCCCCACTGGCAGTTCCTGCGCGGGTTCCTGAAGCACCCGGTGATGGTCGGGTCGATCATTCCGTCGAGCAAGGTGCTGATCGAGCGGATGTTGAAGCCGGTCGACTGGGACAGGACGAAGCTGTTCGTCGAATATGGCCCGGGCGTGGGCACCTTCACCCGGCCGGTACTCGACAAGATGGGCGAGGACGCGACGCTGATAGCGATCGACACCAACCCGGATTTCATCAAGTTTTTGGGGCAATCGATCGACGACCCGCGGCTGATCGCAGTCACCGGCTCCGCGGCCGACGTCGAATCGATCATCGCCGAGCATGGCTTCAGCCAGGCGGATTATGTGCTTTCAGGATTGCCCTTCTCGACGCTTCCGCCGGGGATTGGCGAGGAGATCGCCAAGGCGACGGCCAAGGTCATCCGTCCTGGCGGCGCCTTCCTCGTCTATCAGTTCAGCCCAAAGGTCCAGGCCTTCCTGCAGCCCTGGTTCGACCGGATCGACCGCGGCTTCGAATGGATCAACGTGCCGCCGGCACGGCTGTTCTGGGCCTGGCGGGACGAAGAGGCGGCCTAGACGTCGGGGCGGAAGTTGAGCCGGCGCGTCACCGTATAGTCCATGACGTTCACCAGGAAGTGGGAGAGCGCCCACTTGAGCCGCCGCCACGGGTTCGCCCGGCGCCGGTGAAGCTCGGGCGTGATCGGCTTCGAATCCGCCAGCTCACCCTCGAAATAGGAGCGCATTGCTGCTGCGAAGCCGGGATCGTCAATCCGGAGCATGATCTCGAGGTTGAGGTAGAGACTGCGGTAGTCGAAGTTGGACGAGCCAATGTGGACCACGTCGTCGATGATGACGAGCTTGGTGTGGAGCTTGGCCGGCTGGTATTCGTACATCTCGACATTCCTTCGCAGCAGCCGGCTGTAGCTATGGCGGGCGGCGGCGATGGTGGCGGTGTTGTCGGATTTGGCTGCGGTGATGATCCGCGCCGTCCCCCTTTTTGCGAGGCGGCCGATGCGGCGGAGCATGGCACCCGGCGGAGCGAAATAGGCGAAGATCATGGCGAGGTCGTGCCCGCGGCGGATGTCGCGGCCGATGCTCCTCCACCAGCTGTTGCGAAGGCTAAGCGGACCGCTGAACTTCCACTGCAGTGGGCCGCGCCATTCGCTGTGCTCGCCGACCACGCGCCTTAGCGAGCGCAGCCTTGAGCCCCTCCGGTGCGACCAGCGGTAGAGGCTGTCGAAATAATGGCTCGCAACGGCGGCTTCCGGGCCTTCGATCCGAAGCGCCAGGTCCCGCCAGTGCTCGGGCCCCGAATCGGTCATGTAGCTGTCGTCAATATTCGCGCCGCCGATGATCGCGACGCGGTCGTCCGCGACGATCAGCTTCTGGTGGTTCCGAACCAGGTACCGGCGACTGTACGTGGGATTGAACACGCAATATTCGCCGCCGCTTTCATCGATTGCGGCAAAGAACGACGGGCGCGCGGCGGAACCAAAGCCGTCGACGAGCAACCTGACCCGCACTCCCCGCCTCGCGGCCTCAACGAGGGCATCGCGGACGATCTCGCCGGACCGGTCGGGATTGTACATATACATGAGCAGACGAATGCTCTCGCGGGCACCGGCAATGAGGTCGAGGAGCGAGCGCATCCTCCCCTCGCCGGTCTCGATCAGATCGAGCTGGTTGCCAGCCACTTTGGCCCGGATCGGGGAGCGTTTCGCGCGTTCGGGCCGGTCTGCCATGGTTTTCGCCTGTGGCGCGCTACGTCGCGCGCCGCAAGCAGCGCCCTCCTCTGACCGCTGGAGGACATGCGCTTTCAATTGACTTTTCGCACCCGCGCAAGCTATTGGCGCCGCCTTCCCGACATCCCATATTCCGGTCGGAACAAGCTTTATGCGGAGCGATGAATGGCGCGCGTTACAGTCGAAGATTGCGTAGACAAGGTCCCTAACAGGTTCGACCTCGTCCTGCTCGCTGCCCAGCGCGCGCGCCAGATCTCCGGCGGTGCCGATCTCACGATCGACCGCGACCGCGACAAGAACCCGGTCGTCGCGCTTCGCGAGATCGCCGAGACGACGGTCAAGCCGAAGGACCTCCAGGAAGCGCTGATCACGAACCTGCAGAAGGTGCGGGTCGACGAGGAGGACGAGACCGACGAGCTCGCTTCGCTCAGCGAATCGGCTGAGGCCCTGCGCCTGACCGCCGCTGCACCGCCACGCCCGACTCCGAGCGGCGGCGACTACGAATAACTGAAGGCCCAGCCTGTCCGGGTGACAGGCTAGCGCTGACGTCTAGGCTGCTTCGTCGGCCTTCGACTCGACTTCCTCGCGGCTGAGCCAGGTCAGGTCGGCGAGCTTCACCTCGCGCCCGTCCTCGGCGAAAACCTGGATCCGCCGGATCGGCCGGCGGTCGCGTATATCGGCAAGGACGATGTCAGCCTTCCCGTGCCCCCAATCCTCGCCCCACTGACGGACTGCGAGCATTACCGGGAGCAAGGCTTCGCCTTTGGGGGTCAGCGAATAGACGACCTTGCGCCGGTCCGAGGGGTCGGGCGACCTTTCAAGGATCCCGCCGGCAACGAGCTTGGCGAGCCGGTCGGACAGGATGTTCCGGGCAATTCCGAGGCCAGCCTGAAACTCCTCGAAATGCTCGAGCCCGTTGAAAGCGCCGCGGAGGATCAGGAACGCCCAGCGCTCGCCGATCAGCTCGACCGCGGCCGGTATCGGGCAGCTCAGCGCCGCCTCCCGAAATGCAACGATGTCCGCATTGTGCCTGTCCTCAACCCGCACGGCGTCCTCCCGAATTGCGCCCAACTAAAAGCACAACAAACACGAAAAAACCAGTTGCAAACGGAAACTGTCCCGGATAATCAGTTGTGATTCACAACGCAATAAGGAGGAAGCGATGCTTCGCACAGTCCAGGCCCTCGGCCTTTTCGTCCTGGCCGCAGCTCCGGCGATGGCTGCCAATTACAGCGCCAAGCCCGTTTCCCCGGCCAGCGAGACGCGGATCGCGACGCGCGACGTGCTGTGGTCCTGCGGTCCTCAGGCCTGCACCGGCTCCACGCAGAACAGCCGCCCGCTCGTCCTTTGCCAGGCGCTCGCTAAGAAAACGGGACGCATCGAAAGCTTCACCGTTAACGGCCGCCCGATCGCTGCGGCGGAGCTCGAGCGCTGCAACGCAGCCGCTCCAGCCGAGGAAAAGGCGCTGGCCAACGCTCGCTAGGCCTGCGCCTTACCGGGGCCGCGCCAACCTCCCCAAACGCGCGCGCGGCCCCATTCTTTCTTGCACAATGGCCGCGCCTCCCCCCATCTAGGGGCCGTGCTTCGGCAATATGAACTCGTTGAGAAGGTGCGCTCCTACGATCCAGACGCGGACGAGGGGCTGATCAACCGCGCCTACGTCTTCTCGATGAAGGCGCACGGAACCCAGACGCGCGCCTCGGGCGATCCCTATTTCAGCCACCCGATCGAAGTCGCCGGAATCCTCACCGACCTGAAGCTTGACGACCGGACCATCGTCACGGCCATCCTCCACGACACGATCGAGGATACGATCGCCACCCCCGAGCAAATCGAGAAGCTGTTCGGCAAGGACGTCGCCCGCCTGGTCGACGGGGTCACCAAGCTAAGCAAGATCGAGGCGCAGTCGGAAAACGAACGCGCCGCCGAGAACCTTCGCAAGTTCCTGCTGGCCCTGTCGGACGACATCCGGGTCCTGCTGGTGAAGCTCGCCGACCGCCTCCACAACATGCGCACGCTCCACCACATCCCGGACGCCGAGAAGCGGCGGCGGATCGCGCGCGAGACGATGGACATCTACGCGCCGCTCGCTGAGCGGATCGGCATGTACGAGATGATGACCGAGATGCAGACGCTGGCGTTCCGGGAGCTGGAGCCGGACGCCTATGCGTCGATCACCCGCCGGCTGAAGCAGTTGCACGAATCGGGCGGCGACCTGGTCAGCCGGATCGGGCTCGGGCTTCAGCTCCACCTCGCCGACAACGGGCTGGAGGCGGAAGTGACCGGGCGCGAGAAACACCCCTATTCGATCTGGAAAAAGATGGCCGAGCGGCACATCAGCTTCGAGCAATTGTCCGACGTCATGGCGTTCAGGGTGATCGTCGGAAGCGTGGAGGACTGCTACCGGGCGCTTGGGTTGATCCACCATCGCTGGCCGATGGTCCCGGGCCGGTTCAAGGACTACATCTCCACTCCCAAGCGCAACGGCTACCGCTCGCTGCACACCTCCGTCATCCACGATTCCAAGATGCGGATCGAAATCCAGATCCGCACGCGCGACATGCACGAGCAGGCGGAGCGCGGGCTTGCGGCGCACTGGGCCTACAAGGAGGGCAAGCCCAAGGCCGAGTTCAAGGTCCCGTGGGTCGATGAGCTGGTCGAAATCCTCGAGCATGCCGAGAGCCCGGAAGAGCTCCTCGAGCATACCCGCATGGCGATGTACCAGGACCGGATCTTCGCCTTCACCCCGAAGGGCGAACTCATCCAGCTGCCCAAGGGCGCCACACCGGTCGACTTCGCCTATGCCGTCCACACCGACCTCGGCGACCGCACCGTCGGCGCCAAGGTCAACGGGCGGGTGGTGCCGCTTCGGACGATTCTCGAAAACGGCGACCAGGTCGAAATCCTGGCGTCGGAGGCGCAGCACCCCCAGCCGTCCTGGCTGCGGTTCGTCGCGACCGGCAAGGCGCGCGCCGGAGTTCGCCGCTTCGTCCGCCACAAGGAACGTGAGGAGACAATCGAGCTCGGGCGCAAGATCTACGAGGAGATTGTCGAGCGCTTGCCCGCCGAGCTCGGCGAAGAAGCCCTCAAGCGCGCGCTCAAGAAGCTGAAGATCGAGGACGAGGACGCGCTGATGATCGCCATCGCCCGCAAGCGCGTGAGCGACGAAGAGGTGATGGAAGCGCTGATGCCGGGGTCAGCCGGTGCCGACGTCGCCCCGCGCCCGCCGGCCCAGCGCACGGCCATCTCGATCAAGGGGCTGACCCCCGGCGTAGCCTATCACCTCGCCACCTGCTGCCACCCAATCCCCGGCGACCGGATCGTCGGCCTTCGCCGCGAGGACGAGGAGATCGAGGTCCACGTGATCGGCTGCGACACGCTTGCGAGCGGGGTCGACGCCGACTGGCTCGACCTTGCCTGGGGTGAGGGATCGGGCGGCGCGGCGCGGATCTGTGTCATCCTGCACGACGTGCCGGGAGCGCTTGGGACGATGGCTGGAATCCTCGGCGCGAAGCGCGCCAACATCGTCAACCTGCACCTCGTCCACCGGGACGGCAGCTTCCAGACCTTTCACCTGGATCTAGAGGTCCACGACCTCGCGCACCTGCACGCGATCATCGCCGCCCTTCGTGACGCCGACCCAGTGAGCTCGGTCGAGAGGATCTAGACCGCGAGTCTGCGCTCGCGGGTGCTTCCCGCGGCGAGCACCGCAAGGGTGACGAGGTCGGTCGCGGTCGCGGTCATCGGCGCGATCTGCACCGGCAACTCAAGCCCGACGATGAACGGCCCCATCACGCTTTCTCCGCCGAGCGCCTTCAGGAGCTTCGACGACAGATTCGCGGATTGCAGGCCCGGCATCACCAGCACGTTGGCAGGCCCGCTAAGCCTGCTGAACGGATAATAGCGCCGCTGCATTTCGTAATTGAGCGCGACGTCCGGCCCCATCTCGCCTTCATATTCGAAGTCGGTGTTGATCCCGTCGAGCAGCTTCACGGCGCCGCGAAGCTCCTCAATGTGGACGCCTGGCGGGTTGCCGAACGTCGTGTAACTGATGAATGCGATCCTCGGCTCGAGACCCATCCTCCGCGCAAAGGCCGCCGAGCGCAGCGCGATGGCCGCGAGCTGGTGCGCGTCGGGGCGCTCGGTCACGGCAGTATCGGCGATCAGCACCGTCTCCTGGCGGGAAACGACGACGTTGATCCCGAACGGGGTCGCATCCTGTTCGTCGTCGATCACCTGCCGGACCTGACGGAGCGACTGGCTGAACGGGCGGGTTGTGCCGGTGATCATCGCGTCGGCCTCGCCAAGCGCGAGCATCGCCGCGGCGAAATAGTTGCGGTCCTGGTTGACCATCCGCTCGACCTCGCGCCGAAGCATGCCGTGGCGCTGGTGCTTCTCGTATATATAATCGACGGCCCGCCCGACGAGGGGCGAGTTGCGGCTGTTGAGGACTTCGTAGCTGTCTGGATCGTCAACTCCCATTTCGCGCAACAGGTCATAAACCTCCTCGCGGCCGACGAGCACGGGAGTGCCGAGGCCCGCCTCCTTGAACGCGATCGCGGCGCGAAGGACGTTGGGCTCCTCGCCCTCGGCAAAGAGCACCCTTTTGGGATTCGACTTCGCCGCCTCATAGGCAAGACTGAGCACGGAAGCCGTCGGATTGAGCCGCGCCCGAAGCTCCAGGCGGTAAGAGTCGAGGTCCTCGATCTGCTTTTGCGCGACCCCGCTCTTCATCGCGGCCTCGGCGACGGCGGAGGCGACCACTTCCATCAGCCGCGGGTCGAAGGGCGCGGGGATAATGTAATCGCGGCCAAAGCTCTGGCTGCGCCCGCCGTAAGCGGCCGCGACCTCTTCGGGAACCGGCTCGCGAGCAAGCTCGGCAAGCGCCTCGGCGGCGGCGATCTTCATCTCCTCGTTGATCGCGGTCGCGCGAACGTCGAGCGCGCCGCGGAAGATGAACGGGAAGCCGAGGACGTTGTTGACCTGGTTCGGGAAGTCCGAACGCCCGGTGGCGATGATCGCGTCGGGGCGCGCCTCGATCGCGTCGGGCGGCCAGATTTCCGGATCCGGGTTCGCCATCGCGAAAATGATCGGCTGCTCGGCCATTGCGCGGACCATGTCGGGCTTGAGCGCTCCGCCGACCGACAGGCCGAGGAAGACATCCGCACCCGCGAGCGCGTCTGCGAGCGTGCGGGCTTCGGTGTCGACCGCGTGCGCCGATTTCCACTGGTCGAGGTCCGTGCGGCCCTTGTGAATGACGCCCTTTCGGTCGCACATTATGACGTTGCCAGGCTTCACGCCCATCGCCTTGATGAGCTCGGTGCAGGCGATGGCGGCGGCGCCCGCCCCGTTCGTCACAACCTTGATCTCGCCGAGCTTCCGGCCGGTCAGCAGGCAGGCGTTGATCAGCCCGGCCGCAGTGATGATCGCGGTCCCGTGCTGGTCGTCGTGAAAGACGGGAATGTTCATCCGCTCGCGCAGCGTCTGCTCGATGACGAAGCAGTCGGGCGCGGCGATGTCCTCGAGGTTGATTCCGCCGAAGCTCGGCTCGAGCAGGGCAACGGCCTCGATGAATTTTTCGCAATCCTCGGTGGCGACCTCGATGTCGATCGAATCGACGTCGGCGAAGCGCTTGAACAGCACCGCCTTGCCTTCCATCACCGGCTTGGAGGCGAGCGCGCCGAGGTTGCCGAGGCCCAGGATCGCGGTCCCGTTGGAGATCACCGCCACCAGATTGCCCTTCGCCGTATAGTCGTAGGCCGAGGTCGGATTCTCGGCGATCGCCCGAACCGGGACGGCCACTCCGGGCGAATAAGCGAGGCTGAGGTCGCGTTGGGTCGCCATCGGCTTGGATGCGACGATCTCGATCTTTCCGGGCCGGCCGCGCGAATGGAAATCGAGGGCCTCGGTTTCGGAAAATTTGACGTTGCTCTCGGACATGGGCCAGCGCCTTAGTCCGTCCGAAGCGTGCCTGTCACCCCGCAAGGGGGCGGCAAGGGATCGCGTGGATTCAGCTTTCGCTGGAATGACGAAGGGGGCTAATCACATTGGCAATGGCTCGAGCCGACGCCCCGACGCCGATGATGGCGCAGTACCGGCGCCTCAAGGAAGAGGCGGGGGACGCGCTGCTCTTCTACCGGATGGGCGATTTTTTCGAACTGTTCTTCGAGGACGCGAAGGTCGCGTCGGCCTGTCTCGACATTGCCTTGACGAAGCGGGGCGAGGACGCGGGCGAGCCGATCCCGATGTGCGGCGTCCCGGTCCACGCGGCCGAATCCTATCTCGCCCGGCTGATCCGCGCCGGTCACCGCGTCGCGATCGCCGAGCAGACCGAAAGCCCGGCCGAGGCGAGGCGGACACGCGGCTCCAAGGCGCTGGTCGAGCGGGCGATCGTGCGGCTCGTCACCCCCGGCACGCTGACCGAGGAAAGCCTGCTCGAATCGGGATCGGCCAACTGGCTGGCGGCGATCGGCCGGGCAGGCGAGGATTGGGCGATCGCCGCCGCCGACATTTCGACCGGGCGGTTCGAGCTCGTTGCCTGCGGGCCCGGCGAGCTCGCGTCCGAGCTCGCGCGCCTGTCCCCGGCCGAAACCGTCGCTGACGGGCCGGTGCCCGGCGTTCGGGTCACACCCGGCAAAGGTGGGTTCGAGAGCCTGGCGGGCGAGCGCGCGCTCAAGGTCCGTTTCGGCCTGGCGACGCTTGACGGGATTGGCGCACCAACCCGCGCCGAGCTTGCCGCCGCCGGAGGGCTGCTTGCCTATCTCGATTCAACGCAGAAGGGCGCGGGCGTGCTGCTGGATGCGCCGAGGCGGGTGGCGCGCGCCGCCTTCATGCAGATCGATTCGGCGAGCCGGGAAAGCCTCGAGCTCACGCGCTCTGCGAGCGGCGGAGTTGCCGGCAGCCTGCTTGGCGAGATCGACCGCTGCGTCACCGCTCCCGGCCGCCGCTTGCTTGCCGCCGACATCGGCGCCCCGCTCACCGACCGCGCCGAGATCGGGCGCAGGCTGGCCCTTGTCGCCTGGTTCCACGACGACCAGCTTAGGCGCGAGCGGGTGCGCTCGGCGCTGCGGGCAATCCCCGATATCGCGCGCGCGCTCGCGCGGCTAACGTCCGGACGCGGAAGCCCCCGAGACCTTGCCCAATTGCGCGACGGGCTTGCAGCGGCCGCCGAGCTCAAGCGCTCGCTGGAGTCGGAATCCGACATCCCCTCGCTTCTCCAGCACCTGCTTCCGCGGCTGGGCGGGCAGGATCGCCTGGTCGAGCGCCTCTCGTCGGCGCTGGTCGCCTCGCCACCCCTCGATTCCGCGAAGGGCGGTTATATCGCCGAGGGCTTCGATGAGGAGCTCGACTCGCTTCGCGCGATTTCCTCGGACGGGCGCCGGGCCATTGCCGCGCTCGAGTCCGCTTACCGCGAATCGACCGGGATCCCGTCCCTGAAGATCCGGCACAACGCGGTGCTCGGCTATCATATCGAAGTTGCCTCGAAACATTCCGACAAGCTGATGGCCGAGGGCAGCGGCTTCACGCACCGTCAGACCCTGGCCGGAGTCGTGCGCTTCAATTCGCCCGAGCTGCACGAGCAGGCCGCGCGGGTCGTCGAAGCCGGAGCGCACGCGATCGCGCTGGAAGCGAAGCATTTCGAGGAGCTTAGCGCGCTAGCGCTTGGCGAGGCTGCGAAGCTTCTTGAAGCCGCGGACGCGCTTGCCCGGATCGACGTCGCCGCCGCCAATGCCGAGCGCGCGGGGGAGGGCGGATGGGCGATGCCCCAGGTCATCGAGCAGCCGTGCCTCGAGATCGAAGGCGGGCGTCATCCGGTTGTCGAAAGCGCCCTGAGGGAATCGGGCGAGCGCTTCGTCGCCAACGACCTCAACCTCGGTTCCGACGACCGGCTTTGGCTGATCACCGGCCCCAACATGGGCGGCAAGTCGACCTTCCTTCGCCAATCGGCGCTCATCGCCGTGCTCGCACAGGCGGGCTGCTTTGTTCCGGCATCGCGGGCGAAGGTCGGACTGGTCGACCGCCTGTTCAGCCGGGTTGGAGCGTCCGACAATCTCGCGCGCGGTCGGTCGACCTTCATGGTCGAGATGGTCGAAACGGCGGCGATCCTCGCGCAGGCGAGCCCGCAGAGCCTAGTCATCCTCGACGAGATCGGGCGCGGGACCTCGACCTATGACGGGCTCGCGATCGCCTGGGCGGTCGTCGAGGCCATGCACGACCAGGTGAAGTGCAGGACGCTGTTTGCAACCCACTACCACGAGCTGACGCGGCTCGCGGGGCGGCTCGACTGCTTGTCGCTCCACCATGTCCGGGCGCGCGAGTGGAAGGGCGATCTTGTACTGCTTCACGAAGTCGCCGAGGGCGCTGCCGATCGCAGCTACGGGATCGCGGTCGCCAAGCTCGCAGGCCTTCCGCCCAGGGTCGTCGCGCGAGCGAGAACGGTCTTGTCGAGGCTCGAGGCCGGTCGCGATTCCACCGGCGGAATCGCCGCTGGGCTCGACGACCTGCCGCTTTTCGCCGCCAGCGCCGGGCCCGAACCGGGCACGCCCGACCCGATCGCCGAGGCATTGGGCGCGATCGACCCGGATTCGCTGAGCCCGAGGGAGGCGCTCGACGCCCTCTACCGGCTGAAGCGCCTGCTGGCGGAGCAAAGCGGACCGTGAACGCGCCGTTCGACCCGGTCGAGGATCGGCGGGCGATCGTCGATCCGCGGGGACTGGGCGATGCCCTTCGCGGCGCGTCGCGGGAGCAAGCGGCCAAGATCCTGTCGAAGGCGCTGGAGGACGGCAGGAAGGAGATTGCCAAAAGGCTGCGGTTGAAGCCTGGCGCGGGCCGTTCGGCCGCGCGTTCGACCGCCTATCTCCAGACCCAGATCGTCCGGCTTGCCTACGAATATCTCACCGGCGATTCGCCGCCCGAGCTCGCCATCGTCGGTCTCGGCGGGACGGGACGGGGTGAAATGGCCCCATTCAGTGACCTCGATCTCATGTTCCTGACCCGCTCGAATCCGGAACCAGAGGTCGAGGCGGTCGTCCAGTCGCTTCTCTACCTGCTCTGGGACCTCAAGCTGAAGGTCGGCAATTCGCTTCGCTCGATCGACGAATTGGTGAAGCTCGCGAAGGCGGACATGACGGTCCGAACCGCATTCCTCGAGGCAAGGCTGCTGTGGGGAAGCGAAGACCTGTTCGAGCAGGCGGCGCGCCGTTTCCGCTCGAAGGTCGTCGCCGGCTCGGCTGCCCGGTACGTCGCCGCGAAGCTGGCCGAGCGTGACCAGCGGCACCTGAAGATGGGCGACAGCCGCTATGTGGTCGAGCCCAACGTCAAGGACGGCAAGGGCGGCCTTCGCGATCTCCATACGCTCTATTGGATCGGCAAATATGTCTACGACGTTCGTCAGCCGTCCGAGCTCGTCGACGTCGGGCTCCTGACCGCCGACGAATTCGCCCTCTTCGAGAGGGCGGAGCGCTTCTTCTGGGCGGTTCGCTGCCACTTGCACCTCGAAGCGGGTCGCGCGGAGGAAAGGCTTGGCTTCCAGTACCAGAAGGCGATCGCCAGGCGCATGCGCTACGCCGACCGGCCAGGAAAGTCGGCGGTCGAGCGGTTCATGCACTTCTACTTCCTCAACGCGAAGGCGGTTGGCGACCTGACCGGTCTGTTCCTCGCCCAGCTCGACGAACGGATGGCGCGCAAGGGCTTCCGTTTTGCGCTTCCGACCATCCGCCGAAGGCCCAGGGCGCTTGCGGGCTTCGTCCTCGACCGGGGGCGGCTTTCGATACCTTCCCAGGATTTCTTCCGCGAGGATCCCGTGCGGCTGATCGAGATGTTCGCGCTCGCAGCGCGCGAGAAGCTCGAAATCCATCCGGAGGCGATGCGCGCAGCGGCCCGCGATTCCCGGCTGATCACGTCGAAGGTGCGCAAGGACCCGAGGGCCAACGCTTTGTTCCTCGAGGTGCTGACCAACCTCCACCATCCGGACGTGGTGCTTCGGTGGATGAACGAGGCGGGCGTGTTCGGCCGGTTCATTCCCGATTTCGGCCGAGTCGTCGCCCAGATGCAGTTCGACATGTATCACCATTACACGGTCGACGAGCACGCAATCCGGGCGATCGGCCTCCTCGCAATGATCGAGCGCGGCGAGCTCGCCGACGACCATCCGCTGGCGACGGCGCTGTTCAAGCAGATCGGGTCGCGGCGCGCGCTCTACGTGGCGGTGCTGCTGCACGACATCGCCAAGGGGAGGGGCGGCGACCACAGCGTCCTTGGCGAGCAGGTCGCACTGGAGCTGTGCCCGCGCCTCGGGCTCGACGAGGCCGAGACGGAGACGGTGGCCTGGCTGGTGCGCAATCACCTGCTGCTGTCTTCGACCGCATTCAAGCGCGATCTTGCCGACCCGCGCACGATCGACGACTTCGTCGCGCGTGTCCAAAGCCCGGAGCGGCTGCGGCTGCTGCTGATCCTCACCGTGGTCGACATCCGCGCGGTCGGACCGGGCGTCTGGAACGACTGGAAGCGCCTGCTCCTTCGCAACCTGTTCGACTCGGCGGAAGAAAAACTGCGGCTCGGGCACAAGCAGCGCGGCCGCGCGGACATCGTCGCACAGCGCCAGGCCGAGCTCACCCAAGCGCTCGGCTGGAAACCCAGGATCGCGAAGGCGTACGAGCGGCGGCTGCCCGACAGCTACTGGCTGGCCGAGCCGGCCGAGGTGCAGCTGTCCAACGCGCTCCAGGTCGCTGGCGCGGAAGCCCGGATCGGCGAGCCGGCTCCGAGCGTCCACGCAGAAGACGAGCCGGCGCGCGGCGCCACGCGGATCAGCGTTTTCGCGCCCGACCGGGAAGGCCTGTTCTTCCGGATCTGTGCCGGGCTGGCATCGGCGGGCGCGAGCATTATCGACGCTCGCATTCACACGACGCGCGATGGAATGGCGCTCGACAATCTGCTGGTCCAGGACCGCCAGGGCCGGCCCTATTCGGACAAGCGCCTCCGGACCCGGCTGGTTCGGGCGGTCGAGCAAGCGCTAACCCGCGAGCGGCCGCCCGAAGTTCCGGCGGGCGCAGGCTCAGGCAGCCGGGCGCAGGCGTTCCACGTCGCGCCTTCGGTCGCCATTGCCGAGGGCGCTGCGAGCCGGACGACGGTCGTCGAGGTCAACGCGCTCGACCGGCCAGGATTGCTCGCGCGGCTGGCGCGAGCGATCCACGGATGCGGGCTCCAGGTCCACTCCGCCCATATCGCCACCTACGGCGAGCGCGCGGTCGATGTCTTCTATCTCAGCAATGCGAAGGGCCGGAAGCTGACTGCCGGGCAAGCCGAAAAGCTGCGGGCGGCGCTGCTCGACGCCGCCCGCGAGGGTCAGGCCTAGTCGCGCTCTCCCGGCGGCGCCGGCGCGCCAGGCATCGGCGGGACTCCGACCGACTTGGGCGCCTCTGGCGACAGCTCGGGCACTTCCACCACACCCTTGGCCAGGTGGCTGTGGCGACGGCTGTACAGGAAGTAGACGAACAGGCCGACGATCGCCCAGGAGAAGAACAGGGTGAGCGTGTAGCCCGACAGGCTGAAGAACAAATACAGGCAGCCGATGATCGCAAGCGGCGCAGTGATCATGATCGCCGGCGTCCGGAACGGCCGCTTCCGTCCGGGATCCGTCCGCCGCAGGACCATCACCGCGATCGCCACCATGGCGAAAGCGAACAAGGTTCCGGAGTTGGAGATATCGGCCAGCGCCCCGACCGGGAACAGCGCCGCGAAGATCGCCACGAACAGGCCGGTGATGATCGTCACGACATAGGGCGTGTGATATTTCGGGTGGACCTTGGACAGGGCCGAGGGGAGCAGACCGTCGCGGCTCATGACGAAGAAGATCCGGGTCTGGCCGAAGATCATCATCAGCACGACCGACGGCAGGGCCAGGCCCGCGGCGAGGCCGATCAAGTTGCCGATCTGCCGCCAGCCGATTTCGCGAAGCGTCCAGGCGAGCGCTTCCTTGGAGCAGACCACCGCATCGTTGGCGATGTTGGCGCAGGCGGCGGCCATCCCGGTCGCGTCGCCCGGCGAGATGCCATTGCCGTTCGCGTCGAGCAGCGGCTGGGCTCCGACGGTGCCGATGACTCCAGCCGCGACCAGCAGGTAGAAGACGGTGCAGATCGCGAGGCTCCCGATCAGCCCGATCGGCATGTTGCGTTGCGGGTTCTTGGTTTCTTCGGCCGCGGTCGAGACCGCGTCGAAGCCGACATAAGCGAAGAAGATCGACGCCGCCGCCGCCGAGATTCCGGCGAAACCGAGCGGAGCGAACGGCTGGAAATTCTCCGAGTTCATCACCGGCAAAGCGAGGATGATGAACAAGGTGAGCGCGGTGATCTTGATCGCGACCAGGACAGCGTTGACCCAGGCGCTCTCGCGGGTGCCGATGACCAGCAGCCAGGTCACGAGAAGGGCGATCATGAAGGCGGGCAGGTTGATGTAGCCGCCGACCTCGAGCGCGGTGGCCAGCTCAGGCGTCGGAGTGGCGCCGAAGGCGAGCTTGATTTGGGCAATCAGCGCGTTGGCGTTGACCAGCTCCTGCGGCAAGGCGATCCCGAGATATTCTCGCAAGAGGCCGACGAAATAGCCGGACCATCCGACTGACACGGCCCCTGCGGCGACCGTATATTCAAGCACCAGCGCCCAGCCCACGAGCCAGGCGAGGAATTCTCCCATCACGGCATAGCTGTAGGTATAGGCGGAGCCCGAGACCGGGACCATCGAGGCCATTTCCGCATAGCAGAGCGCGGCAACGGCGCAGACCGCGCCGGCGATGATGAAGCTCAGCATCATGCCAGGCCCCGCCTTTTGCGCGGCCTCCGCCGTCAGGACGAAAATGCCGGTGCCGATAATCGCGCCGACACCGAGCATCGTGAGCTGGAAGGCGCCGAGAGTCCGGACCAGCGATTTCTTTTCTGCGGTTTCCAGGATTGCGTCGAGAGGTTTGACGCGGCCGAAAAATCCCCCGCGCGGTGCTGAAGTCGCCATTGATTACCCCTTTACGGCGGATTGGTTGGCGCGGAGCCTAGCGGCTGCTGCCGAGCGTGCAACGCCCAAAACGCTTTAGCGTGCCAACATCGGCCCGAGAGGCTGCCCGCCGAAGATGTGGACGTGGAGGTGCGGCACCTCCTGGCCGGCGCGCTTGCCCGTGTTTGCGAGCAGCCGGTAGCCCTGGACGACGAGCTGCTGGTCGCGGGCGACCTTGCCGACCGCCCGGACGAAACCGGCGAGTTCCGCGTCGGAGGCCTTGGCGGCGAAATCGTCCCAGGAAACGTAGCGGCCCTTGGGCACGACGAGGATGTGGACCGGCGCCAGCGGGTTGATGTCGTGGAAGGCGAGCGCCCATTCGTCCTCATAGACTTTCTTGCAGGGAAGCTCCCCGCGAATAATCTTCGCGAAGACGTTGCTGTCGTCGTACGGCTGGGTCGGATCGATCGGCATTTCCATGACTCTTCTTGACCGGTGTCGAGCGCTCGTTACCACCGGAAGCGATGAGCGACGAGACTCCCGAAAGCCTGATTCCCTATGACGAGATTGTGCAGGAGGCGCTGCGCGACGTCGTCGGCCGGGTGCTGCGCGAGGTCGAGCGCTCCGGCGGGCTTCCGGGCGATCACCATTTCTACATCACGTTCAACACCCGGGTTCCGGGCGTTTCGATACCGGCGCACCTTTCGGAGCGGTTCCCCTACGAGATGACGATCGTTATCCAGCACCGCTTCTGGGACCTGAAGGTGGAGGACGACGCCTTCTCGGTCGGCCTGTCGTTCGGCGGCGTCCCGGCCACGCTTCGCGTGCCGTTCGCGGCGGTCACCGATTTCGTCGACCCGGCCGTGGATTTCAGCCTGAAGTTCCAGGCCAACGCCCCCGAGACAGCCCGAGAGCGGCACGAGGAAGCAGAAAACGACGCACCGCTCGCCGAGGCCGAGGACGGATCGAACGTCGTCAGCGTGGACTTTACCCGCAAGAAGTGAGGGCCATCGGCCGTCACCCTGAACTTGTTTCAGGGTCCATTTTCGAGCATCGCCGCCCTTCACGGACATGGATGCTGAACCAAGTTCAGCATGACGAGAGGATGTGATGACCAGCACCCGCACCGAGACCGACAGCTTCGGGCCGATCGAAGTCCCGGCCGATTCCTACTGGGGCGCCCAGACGGAGCGCTCGATCGGCAATTTCCCGTTCGGCCCGCGCGAGCAGATGCCGGTCGAAATCGTCCACGCGCTCGGCTTCGTGAAGCAGGCCGCGGCGCGTGTGAACGCGCGAATGGGGCTGCTCGACGCGGAGATCGCGGAGGCGATCCAGCAGGCCGCCGCGGAAGTGGCGCGGGGGGATCTCGACGGCCAGTTCCCGCTCGTCACCTGGCAGACGGGTTCGGGCACGCAGTCGAACATGAACGCCAACGAGGTGATCGCCGGGCGCGCGAACGAGAAGCTGACCGGCAAGCGCGGCGGCAAGGCGCCGGTCCACCCCAACGACCATGTCAACAAGAGCCAGTCGTCGAACGACAGCTTCCCGACGGCGATGCATATCGCCGCCGCGCGGGGCCTCGCCTCGAAGCTCCTGCCAGCCGCCAAGACGATGCATGCGGCGCTGGCAAAGCTCGCGAATAAATGGGACTCGATCGTCAAGATCGGGCGCACCCATCTCCAGGACGCGACCCCGCTGACGCTCGGCCAGGAATTCTCCGGCTACGCGGCGCAGCTCGAGGCGAACATCCAGCGACTGGAAGAGCTGCAGCCCAGGGTCCTCCAGCTCGCGCAGGGCGGCACCGCGGTCGGGACCGGCCTCAACGCTCCCGAGGGCTTTGCCGAGGCTTTTGCCAAGGAGGTCGCGAACCTCACCCGGCTGCCGTTCACCTCGGCCCCCAACAAGTTCGCCGAAATGGCGGCGCACGACACGATGGTCGAACTGTCGGGAACGCTGAGTACGCTTGCCGTCTCTCTAACCAAGATCGCCAACGACATCCGCCTTCTCGGCTCGGGCCCGCGCTGCGGGCTCGGCGAGCTGAGGTTGCCGGAAAACGAGCCTGGAAGCTCGATCATGCCCGGCAAGGTCAATCCGACCCAGTGCGAGATGCTGACGATGGTCGCCGCGCAGGTCATGGGCAACCATGTCGCGGTCACTGTCGGCGGGCTCCAGGGTCACCTCGAACTCAATGTCTTCAAGCCGCTGATCGGCGCCAACGTCATCCGCTCGATCAACCTGCTTTCGACCGGGATGGAGAGCTTCACCGAGCGCTGCCTCGAGGGGCTTGAGCCCGACGAGGAACGGATCGCCGAGCTGATGAACCGCTCGCTTATGCTGGTGACGGCGCTCGCGCCCGAGATCGGCTACGACAAGGCGGCCGAAATCGCCAAGCATGCGCACAAGACCGGAAAGACTCTCAAGGAAGCAGGGATCGAGCTCGGCCACGTCGACGAGGAGACTTTCGCGCGGGTTGTGAAGCCGGAGACCATGCTCGGGCGTTGATGCCCGGTGAAACCGGTACTTCTCGCCGCTTTGCCGCTTGCTTCCTGCGCCAGCGTCCCGCCGGCCGGTGTGCCGGTCACCGGCCAGTGGGGCGGGCCACATATCGGCCTCACTCTGGACGCTTCGGGCGGCCGCATCGAATATGATTGCGCGACTGGGACGATCGGACCGGTCATTCCTGTTGCCGGCGGACGCTTCGCTGCTGACGGGACTCACACGCCCGAGCATGGCGGGCCGGTTCGCGAAGGCGAAGTGCTGCCAACCTACCGGGCTCGCTTCACCGGAAACGTCGACGGTGAGCGGATGATGCTGAGCGGCCGTGTCGAGAACGGAGTGGAACTCGGGCCGTTCACGCTCCGCCGCGGCGCCGAGCCCGGAATTCTGCGCTGCCTCTAGAAGGCGAGGTTCACCCTCACGCCGATAGTGTCGATTCCGGGATTCTGCTTACCGAAGATCGTCGCATGGCTGAGGTGGACCCAGCTTAGTTCCGCCGAGGCGCGCGGCGACAGCTTCACTCCGATCCCGATTTCGGGCGCGAACAGGACCCGTGATCCGAACTCGACCTTGTCGTTGGTGGGATCGTCGAATTCCGCGTCCGAGCCGGAATGGACCGCGAGGCCAAGGCCCGGCCGGATGTAAATCGAGTCGCCGAACTTGGCCGACAGGCCGACCGCGGCGTAATTCGTTTCGCCGGCTGTGTTGATGGCGCCCATCACGTAGGGCTGAAACACACTTCCCCCGATGCGGTCGCCGCGCCAGCCGAGCTGTAGGTCGACGCCGTCCTCGGGGTCGCCGCCGAGCGTGAGCGGAGTGTCGACGCCATGGACGTAAACACCGCCGAAGATTTCGCCAGCGGACGCGGCGCCCGGCACGGCGAGGGCGATGGCTCCGGCTGACAAAGCAATGAGGAAGCTCTTCACTTTCGGGTCTCCCGTTGGATCAGGGCTGAAATGATCGTGGGGCGAAATTGTGCCGTTCAAC
The DNA here is from genome assembly GCA_046566245.1 of Alphaproteobacteria bacterium. Classification (GTDB taxonomy): domain Bacteria; phylum Pseudomonadota; class Alphaproteobacteria; order Sphingomonadales; family Sphingomonadaceae; genus Sphingomicrobium. The sequence goes on from JBKHXB010000008.1 coordinate 37,612, forward strand.
CTCCGGACTGCCACGTCCTGATTGCCTCGTTCGGAACAAGGAACATCCAGACGTTCAGCGTGAGGTTGTCGCGCACGGCGGCGAGAGCCGCCAGTTCAAGGGCGATCGCGGCCGCGATTGTTATCCACACCGGGAGTTTCCGGGCAAGCCAGAACCCGGCCGCCATCATTGCGATGTCGCTCATCGTGTTGAGAATACTGTCCCCAGCGTAACCGATGGCGATGGTCGCCTCGCGATAGCGTTGGATCGCCCACTCGCTGTTCTCGAGCAGCTCCCACGCGCATTCGGTCGCCAGCGCCACAAGGAAGCGCCTTTCGAGCGGCCAGCGCCGCGCGACCAGCCACAGCGCCGCGTAGAAGAAAAAGCCGTGAATGACGTGGCTCGGGGAATACCAGTCCGCGAGCATTTGGCTCGTGCGCGGGCTGTCGGCGCCATTCACCCACAGGTCGATCTCGCCGCACGTGCAAATTGGCGGCCTTCCCATCGCGAGCAGGATAAGCGCCGTGGTCCCGACGATGAGCAGCGCGATCAGCACCGCTCGAACCCCGGCGCGCATGCGTTTCTTTTTACGCGTCGAGTTTTTCGCTTTCGGTCGGGCTTGCGACGGCGGCCTTTTTGGTTTTCCGCCGGGCTAAAGCGGAATAGGCGAGGGCAAGCTGGCCAGCTATCTCAAGGTCCTCGCCTTCTTCCCGGCAGATGGCGGCCGCCCAGGCTTCCGTCGCGCGTTTGCGGAAATATTCCCCGTCGTGCGCCAATTTTGACTTCCTCCTCTGAGCGATTTGCGCATTGTACCGCCAAATCGCCACGCATCCGATACCGGGCGAAGCGCTCTGTCCTCGCAACGCCTCGATTTGACGCAACTGTAACGACCACGACCCGTTTGAGGTTGCCGACCGCCACGGAGGAAAGATGAGCGAACGGCCCAACGACAGCGAAACGCCGACGCTGGAAGCGGTGGGAGTCCGCGCACGGCGGAAGATGCGGCTCGGCTTTGGACGGCTCGGGCCGGGCCTCATTACCGGTGCCGCCGACGATGACCCTAGCGGAATCGCCACCTATTCGCAGGCCGGGGCCCAGTTCGGCCCCAACATGCTGTGGACGCTGGTCTTCACTTACCCACTGATGGTGGCGATCCAGGCGATCAGCGCGCGCATCGGCCGAGTGACCGGCAATGGACTTGCCGCCAATTTGCGGGAGGTGATGCCGCGGCCGATCGTCTCCGGGCTCGTCGCGCTGCTGTTCATTGCAAACACGATCAACATTGGCGCCGACCTTGCTGCGATGGGCGCGGCTGCGGAGCTGCTAGCGGGCGGCGGGGCGGTGGCGTTCAGTCTTGCGGCGGCCCTGGTTTCGCTCACCCTGCAGGTGTTCGTCCCGTATCATGTCTACGTCCACTACCTGAAGTGGCTGACGCTGGTGCTCTTGGCCTACGTCGGAGTGGTCTTTGCCGTGAAGATCGACTGGTCGCAGATCGGCTTTGCCATCGTAACGCCGGACATTGCCTTTACGCCTGGCTGGATCACCATGATCGTCGCCATCTTCGGGACCACGATCAGCCCCTATCTTTTCTTCTGGCAGACCGCCGAGGAAGTGGAGGACATGGAGCTCCGCAACCAGGCGGACCTCAACCACATGCACCCGCAGGCGGCGCGGCGGCAGCTCAACCGGATGGCCTTGGACACGTTCACGGGGATGGCGATCTCGAACCTAATCGCCTTCTTCATCATGCTGACGACCGCGGTCACGCTGAACCAGCAGGGCGTTACCAACATTGAGACCTCGGCGCAGGCAGCCGAAGCGCTTCGGCCGATTGCCGGGGATCTTGCATTCCTACTGTTCGCTCTTGGAATCATCGGCACCGGTTTCCTCGCTGTACCCGTGCTTGCCGGCTCGAGCGCCTATGCCGTGTGCGAAAGCTGGGGGTTTCCCAAGGGGCTGGAAAAGAGCCCGAGGCAGGCCAAGGCTTTTTACGGGGTGATCTTCGCCGGCATGGCGCTGGCGCTCGCCGTGCTTCTTTCCCCGATCGACCCGATCCAGATGCTGGTGTGGTCGGCGGTCATCAACGGGATCATCGCGGTGCCGATCATGGGCGCAATGATGATCGTCGCCAGGAAGCACCGGCAGATGGGCGTGTTCGTCGCGACTCCCTGGCAGAACATCCTCGGCTGGACCGCCACCGCGGTCATGGCCGTCGCAGTCGTCGCGATGCTGGTCCTCGGCTAGGCGACATGCCTTTGCGGGGCCGACGCGCGGTTGCTAAGGGGCGCACGCCGCGAAGTTCGCGGCCTCTTTAACAAGCCAGGAACCAAGGATGACGCCGACCGGCCAGGACAGCCTGAACACTCGCTCGACCCTCACCGTCGGTTCGAAGACCTATACCTATTTCTCGCTTCCCAAGGCGGGAGATGCGCTCGGCGACATCTCGCGCCTCCCCTATTCGATGAAGGTCCTGCTGGAGAACCTGCTCCGCTTCGAGGACGGCGAGACGGTCACGCGCAGGGACCTGGAGGCCATGGCCGAATGGCTCAAGGAACGGCACGTCAACCGCGAGATCCAGTATCGTCCTGCGCGGGTGCTGATGCAGGATTTCACGGGCGTGCCCGCGGTTGTCGACCTTGCAGCCATGCGCGATGCGATGACCCAGCTCGGGGGCGATCCACAGAAGATCAACCCGCTGGTCCCGGTGCACCTCGTCATCGACCACAGCGTCATGGTCGACGAGTTCGGCACGCCGCGCGCGTTCGAGAAGAACGTCGAGTTCGAATATGAGCGCAATTTCGAGCGCTACGAGTTCCTGAAATGGGGAAGTCAGGCGTTCGACAATTTCAAGGTAGTGCCGCCGGGGACGGGGATCTGCCACCAGGTCAACCTCGAGCATATCGCAGCCTGCGTCTGGACGAGCGAGTCCTCGGACGGCGAAACCCTCGCCTATCCCGACACTTTGGTCGGCACCGATAGCCACACGACCATGGTCAACGGCCTCGGAGTCCTCGGCTGGGGCGTCGGCGGGATTGAGGCCGAGGCGGCCATGCTCGGCCAGCCGGTCAGCATGCTGGTTCCCGAAGTCGTCGGGTTCCGGCTCGACGGCGAGCTTCGCGAAGGCATTACAGCAACCGACCTGGTACTGACCGTCACCCAGATGCTCCGGCAGAAGGGCGTGGTCGGCCGCTTTGTCGAATTCTACGGCCCCGGCCTCGACAATCTGCCGCTCGCCGACCGGGCGACGATCGCCAACATGGCGCCCGAATATGGCGCCACCTGCGGCTTCTTTCCGATCGACGAGCGGACGATCGACTATCTGAGGCTGACCGGGCGCGACGGCGAGCTGATCGACCTCGTGCGGGCCTATGCCCAGGCGCAGGGGCTCTGGCGCGAGCCTGGCTCGCCCGAGCCCTTGTTCACCGACACGCTCGAGCTCGACATGAGCTCGATCGAGCCGTCGCTCGCCGGGCCCAAGCGCCCGCAGGACCGCGTCCTGCTGAGCGAGGTCGACGACCAGTTCAATTACGAGCTCGAGCATACGTACAAGAAGCACAACGACCCGCGGGTTCCGGTCGAGGGACTGAACCACGACCTCGGCAACGGCGACGTCGTCATCGCCGCGATCACCAGCTGCACCAACACGTCCAACCCCTCGGTGTTGATCGGGGCCGGGCTCGTTGCCCGCAAGGCGCGCGAGAAAGGCCTGCAGGTCAAGCCGTGGGTGAAGACCTCGCTCGCGCCAGGAAGCCAGGTGGTTAGCGACTATCTCAAGGAAAGCGGCCTGCAGGAGGACCTCGACGCCCTGGGCTTCGACCTCGTCGGCTATGGCTGCACGACCTGCATCGGCAATTCCGGCCCGCTCCCCGAGCCGATCAGCAAGGCGATCAACGAGAAGGACCTGATCGCCGTCAGCGTGCTCTCCGGCAACCGCAACTTCGAGGGGCGGGTGTCGCCGGACTGCCGCGCGAACTATCTCGCCTCGCCGCCCCTGGTCGTCGCTTATGCGCTCAAGGGGACCGTCCGCGCCGACCTGATGCAAGAACCGCTCGGCACCGCGGCCAATGGCGAGCCGGTTTACCTCAAGGACATCTGGCCCTCGAACGCGGAAATCCGGGCGCTGATCGACGCGCACGTGCACTCGGAAATGTTCCGCAAGCGCTACGCCGACGTCTATCGCGGCGACGAGCGCTGGCGGGAAATCGAGATCGCGGGCGGCGACACTTACGCCTGGCCGCCCGAATCCACCTACATCCAGAACCCGCCCTATTTTACCGGCATGACGATGGAGCCGGTTCCGCCCGGAGACATCAAGCGTGCGCGCCCTCTAGCGGTCTTCGGAGATTCCATCACCACCGACCACATCTCGCCGGCCGGGGCGATCAAGCCCGACAGCCCGGCCGGCCGCTACCTGCTTGAGCGCGGGGTCTCGCGCGGCCAGTTCAACAGCTACGGCGCGCGGCGCGGCAACCATGAAGTGATGATGCGCGGCACCTTTGCCAACATCCGCATCCGCAACAAGATGCTCGACGACGTCGAGGGCGGCTACACGTGCTACGCGCCGACCGGCGAGACGATGCCGATCTATGACGCGGCGATGCTCTACAAGCAGGACGGCCGCCCGCTCGTCGTTATCGCCGGCAAGGAATATGGCACCGGAAGCTCGCGCGACTGGGCGGCCAAGGGGACCGTGCTTCTGGGCGTGCGCGCGGTGATCGCCGAGAGCTTCTAGCGGATCCACCGCTCCAACCTTGTCGGCATGGGCGTGCTGCCGCTGCAGTTCCGCGAGGGCGAGGGCGCCGACACGCTCGGCCTGACGGGACGGGAGAAGTACACGATCACCGGCATTGCCGAGTTGAAGCCGCGGCAGGACGTCGAGGTGCGGGTCTCGCCGGACGAGGGCGAGGAGTTCAGCTTTACCGCCCGCTGCCGGATCGACACCTATAACGAGCTCGAATATTTCAAGGCGGGCGGGATCCTCCACTACGTGCTGCGGAGATTAGCGGCCTGAGCGCGACCGAAATCGCGGTCGAAATCGTCGGCTGGGGCGGGGCGGCGCTGATTCTCCTCGCCTACCTGCTGCTCTCCATGGGCAAGCTGACCGGCCAGTCGCCGCTCTACCAATGGATGAACGTGTTCGGCGCCGCCGGCTTCATCGTCAACGGCTGGTGGCATGGCGCGCTTCCGTCCGCGGCGCTCAACGTGGTGTGGATGCTGATCGGCGGGTTCGCCCTGTGGCGGATCAAGCGCCGGCGAGGGCAGGCTTCAGCCAGTCGGGGATGATCGCATTGTCGGGGATCGAATCAATCCGCGCGTGAACGACCGAGCGGTCGATCTCGGGATATTCGACCCGGGATCGTTCGCCGCCACCGCCGACCACGACGAACAGCCGCCGGTTGACCTTCTGCCGCCAGTTCATCCGCGCGGTGTTCTCCTGGCCGATGAAGCAGCCCTTGGTGAAACTGACCCCGTTCAATTCGGCCGCATTGCACTCGAGCCAGAGCAGATCGCCAAGCTCGGCGCGGCCCTCGCACACGCCGAGGCGCAGGCGATGCTCGAGCCAGCCGCTGGCCGGCTCTCCGGGCGGCGCGATCCAGCGGCTGCCAAGCTGGGCGAGGCGCGGGTCAGGCACGCCATCATCGCCGTCAGGCGCCCAGTGAACCGCAAGCGCGGGATCAGGGGCGATGTCGATCTTGCGGCGCAACCGATAAGCCGCGATCCGCTTGGCCAGATCGCCGGCGGCCTCGGCCTCGCAGTCGAGGAGCAGGTCATCGCCGTCCGCCCAGACAAGGAAATCGAACAGGCACTTGCCCTGCGGGGTCAGGAGCCCCGCCCAGACCGGAAGCGCACCGGCGACGTCGCTCGTGACCAGCCCCTGCAGGAAGCCGCGGACGTCCTCGCCGCTGAGGCGGACGATCGCTCGGTCTGCAAGGGTGGTCGCGGCCATGGCCCTCAGTTAAGGAGCCGGCGTGGCAATGCAAACGCTGACCATCCGCCGCCCCGACGACTGGCATGTCCATTTGCGCGACGGCGAAATGCTGCGGCTGGTCGCGCCGTTCACCGCCCGCCAGTTCGCCCGCGCGATCGTCATGCCCAACCTCGTGCCCCCAATCGCGACCGCGCGGGCGGCCGACGAGTATCGCGCGCGAATCGCCACGGCCGCCGGTCATGGCTTTACGCCGATGATGACCTGCTATCTGACCGACGAGACAAAGCCGGGCGAGGTCGCGGCCGGATTCGGCGGTGGGGCATGGGTCGCGGCCAAGCTTTATCCCGCCAACGCCACCACCAACTCTGCCTTTGGAGTCACCGACGTTCGCAACATCTATCCGGTGCTCGAAAGGATGCAGGCGATCGGCATGGTGCTGTGCGTCCACGGCGAGGTTACCGACCCGCAAGTCGACGTCTTCGACCGCGAGGCGGTATTCATCGAGCGAATCCTCAATCCCATGACCCGCGACTTCCCGGAGCTCAAGGTCGTCCTCGAGCATATCACGACCGCCGAGGCCGCCGATTATGTCGAGGCGGGCGGCGCGAACCTCGCCGCGACGGTCACGCCGCATCACCTCATGATCAACCGCAATGCGATGTTCGAGCGGGGCTTCAGGCCGCATGCCTATTGCCTGCCCGTCGCCAAGCGCGAGAAGCACCGCCTCGCGGTCCGCCGCGCGGCAACTTCCGGCTCGCCCAAGTTCTTCCTAGGAACCGACAGCGCGCCGCACGCCCGGGCGGCCAAGGAATCGGCCTGCGGCTGCGCCGGAATCTTCAACGCGCCGTTCGCGCTTGAGACCTATGCGGCGGTATTCGAGGAGGAGGGCGCGCTCGACCGGCTCGAGGCGTTCGCGTCGGAAAACGGGCCGGGTTTCTATGGCCTGCCGCTTAACGAGGGCACGGTCACCTTGTCGCGCGAGGCGTGCGAAGTGCCCGACGCGCTCGGCATGGGCGAAATCGAGCTGGTTCCGTTCCTCGCCGGATCGACGCTGGGCTGGAGCCTTCGCTCCTAGCTCAGCCGCACTCCGCGTTGCCGCCGGTGCCGCCTGGGCCGATGACCGCGGCGAAGTGCCGCTCGATCGTCTCGTGGCACTCGCAGGAACGGCGCTTCAAACCCGCGCGGTCGATGACGTGGATCGTCCCGCGGCGAGTGGCGACCAGCCCTTCGGCAAGAAGCGCCTGGATGACCGCGTTGACGGTCGTGCGCTGGACTCCCAGCAGCCCGGCGAACGCTTCCTGCGTAAGCGCGATGGTCGGCCCGGCGCGGTCCTGCGCGGTGAGCAGCCAGCGCGCCGCGCGCTGCTCGATCGGGTGGTAGGCATTGCAGGCCGCCGATTGCATGACCTGGGCGAGCAGGAAGTCGGAAAAGCGGCAGAACAGGTTGCGGATGTGGGCCGAGCGCGCCTTGGCGTCCTCGAGGGGCTCCATCGGCACGCGAAGCGCAGGGCCGGACACCAGCACTTTCGCGCTTCCGAAGGCGGGCGCGCGGCCGCAGCTGACGATGCCGCCGACCGCGCCTTCGTGGCCGATCGACGCAACCTCGAGCGTGCGGCCGTCCGCAAGCTCGACGACGAGGCTGACCATCGCCTCGCCGTACGGGAAGTAGGTGGAGGCGATGTCGTTTCCGCGCTGGTGAACGACGGACCCGGCCTCAAGCTCGACGACCTGCGCGAACGGTTCGATCAGCGCGCGGGCTTCGTTCGGGAAGGTCGACAGCAACCGGTTGCCGGCAAAGGCCCGGTCGATTCGATCCAGCTCGTTCATTGCGGCTCGGTTCATGAAGCTCCCGCTCCTGGCGAATATCCTTAAGGCGCTGCAGCGGGATGACTCAAGTCATTCCCGGGGTGTAACAGGCGCAGCGGACGCCAATCCACCTCCGCAGCCGAAAGTCAGCGCCTCGGTTGATACGCAGCGAGACGCCCGTATATAGGCGCTCGCTGCTCGCGCCCCGCCGTCCCGACAGGCGGGCGCTTCGCATCCGGAGACGTGGCCGAGTGGCTGAAGGCAACGGTTTGCTAAATCGTCGTACCCTGTAAGGGGTACCGAGGGTTCGAATCCCTCCGTCTCCGCCAGAACCTCCCCGACAATCCTGCACCGTGCCGTGGACGGCCGCCCGTCGTTCGCTGTGGCGGGCGACCCCTGTACATGGTTCCGGTCGAACCAAACCGGGGTTCGCGGATTCAGATGTCGTCGTCCAAGGAGTCCCGCGATGTCCCCCCAACCCTCTCCGCCGCCGTTCGTCGGCCGCTCACGGTTGAAGGTCCTGATCGCCGGCCCCGTGGCGGCGGTCGCCATCCTGGGTCTCGGGGCGGCGGGCGCCGCGGGACT
>JBKHXB010000009.1:0-45395 GCA_046566245.1 Alphaproteobacteria bacterium
GGGCGCTAGGTCGGCCTTCTGCCCATTGCGGACATTCCCTTGACCGTATCAGGGACGCTCGCCAGTTTGCCCAGAACATGGCTGAACAGAGTTCAACCGCGTCACCGGCCATTGATCGAACGGAGCGTCCCGTGGCGGCAATCGGCATGGCGACGAGCTTCGCCGCCTTATTTTCCGCGGCTGCCTGTTGTGTTCTCCCTGCGGCGCTGGCGTTGGCCGGAATGGGCGCTGGCGGATTTGCCTTTGTTGTGCCTTATCACTGGCCCCTGACGGCCGCGTCAGCCATTGCGGTCCTAATCGGTTGGGCGCTCTACATTCGCAAGCGACGAGCGTGTAGCGATGCGGATTGTGCTGTTCAGGCCCCATCGCGGGCGACATTCTTACTTTTGAGCGCGGCGACTATTTTTGTCCTGTTGTCGATGGCGTGGAAGGCGTTTTTCGAAGCGCCTCTCCAAGAGTGGCTCCTATCGTTGTGACCACGCTACGGTCCACCCTTACTTGCCCGGAATGCGGCGGCGTAGCGACGGAGACGATGCCGACCGATGCTTGCCAGTATTTCTACGATTGCCGGCACTGCGGAGCAGTCCTGCATCCGCTCAAAGGCAATTGCTGCGTGTTTTGCTCATATGGCGACGTGCCTTGCCCTCCCGTCCAGGAGGCACGAGCCGCAGGACTAAGCGGCGATTGTTGCTCGGGCTAAACCGCGCTTTTCTACCCTAAACCGGACGCTAACAGAGGCTATTGGGCCGGCGCCGCCGCAGCGCCGCCGGTCGCTCCGCCGCCGAAGCTGCGCTTGATGGTCAGGCCGAAGCTGACATGGATGTTGCGCTCCCGGTCTTCGATGAAGGTCGGTTCCGGGTCGAGCCGGTTGGGCCGATAGAGGACGCGGTGGGCGATCGCGTTGGTGTCGAACATATTGTCGACGTCGAGCCGGATCGTGGTGCGCCCGTCGGGGCGATATTCGGCGAAGGCCGTGCCATAGGGGCCGCCGTTCCAGTTGCTGTAGATCTCGTCGGTCCGGAACAGGTAGAATTTGTCGCGATCGGACACGGCAAAGCCGTAGGAGAAGGCGCCGGCGTCCCGGCGGACCTCCGTATACCATTGCCAGTTGGGCCAGAAATCGGTCCAGCGCCTCTGCTCGAGCCAGATCGGGTCCTCGACCCGCGTGCGCTGGAGCGTGACGTTGGTCTTCCACCTCACGCCCGGCAGGCCGAGCTTCGACAGCGGGGCATCGAGATTGAAGTCGAGGAACATTCGCCTGCCCGTGCCGAGGTTGCCCGGGGCGTCGAACGCATTGCCTTCGTCGTCGAACACCAGGACCCGGTCCTGGAGCATGGAGACAAGGTCGTAACCGAGCTCGAGCTTCACCAGGCCGTCGCCGAGGATCGGCTTTTCAACGAGGATTCGGCCTTCCCAGGTGCGCTGCGGGACGAGATTGGCGTTGCCGCCGTTGATCCGGTCACTGGAGAACTCGGCGGAGCTGATGAAGTCGTAGAAATCGAGCTGGGCGACGGTGCGGCGGAGGCTGAATTGCGCGTGCCAGCCGTCGCCGGGGCGCCAGTCGAGGGTCACGCTCGGCTTCAGGAACTTCAGGTCGCGGTCGGCCGTCGCATCGCCACGGACCTTGAGCCTGGAGGCTTCATAGCGAAGGCCGAGATCGAGCCGCAGCTTGTCGGTGAGCGGGCGGCCGCCGATCATGTAGAGCTCGCCGCGGAGCTCCGAAACCACCGCATTGTCGATCGGCAGGTCGATCTGCTCCCTGTCGCCGTCTTCGTCGAACACGAACAGCTGGAGATCGGATTCGAGCTTGTTGTAGGCGACCTCCAGCCCGCCTTCGAAGCTGAAGCCGAAAAGCTTGGGCTGGGAATAGCTCAGCCGCCCGATGGTCTCCTGAAGCTTTGCCTCCTGGAACTGCTCGAAGCCGCCGAGCACCGGGCTGCCGCCAAGCCCGCGGAAATAATAAGCGTCGAAATTGTCGCGCCTGGTCCGCGTCGCCAGGCCGACGAGCTTGATCGCGCCGGACCCGAGCGGCCGCGAAATGTCTCCGCCAAGCTCGATGGTGGGGTTCTTGTAATTCTGGATGAGCCGGTCGTCGCGGGGATCGCCCTGTGCCGGGGTGACACGGTTGGACTGGATCAGCCGGAAGGCATCGGGCGACCAGCGCGCGTTGAGGTGAACGGCCTTGTTCTCGCCCTGCTCAAGCGCCCAGCTCGCGGACAGGAAGGGCTCGATGTCCTTGATCGTGTTGACCTTGCGCCGGTGCTCGAGAAGCTCGCCGCTGGCGAAGTCGTAGAATTCGTCGGTTCCCTCTTCGATGATGAGCGCGGTGCCGGTGCCGGCCGAAAGGTTGAAGCTGGAATTGCCGCGCTTGATCAGGGCGGTCGCCTGTGCGGTCGGGTCGAGCCGGCCGTTGAAGCGGCGGCGCACCGAGGCAGAGACTTCGCCGTCGAAACCGGAGACCGCCGAGAGCACGATGTTGAGCACCTGGCCCTTGCCCGCATAGTCGGCGCCGTAGAGGTCGCCGGGCCCGACCTCGACGCGGATCACCCGGCTCGCGGGAATGCGCGAAAGCAGGGTTTCGAGCGATTCCGACTTCGAGCTGGGCCGAACGCCGTTGATGACGACGTTGCCGACCGCGCCGGCAAAGCCGCGAACGTCCGTATTGCCGAGATCGAGGCTGAAGCCGGGGACCTGGCGGGCGATGTCGAGCGCGGTGCGTGGCGCGAAGGGGGCGAAGAAGGACGCCTCATATTGCATCGTCCGGCCGCTCGACGGGCCCGCGGTCGCCTCGGCCGCTCCCGGAGGACCCTCGCCGGCGGGTGGAATGGTCGGGGGCGGGGTCTGGGCGCGCACGGCCTGCGGAGCCAGGAGGGCGGCAGCGGCGACGGACAGCAGCAAGGCATTGGAACGCATGGCGGAAGGCCCCTGTATTACTAAACTAAAACACTAAAGCGTTGGTTCGTTTCCCGCCAGAGCCGTTTCGACGAACCGACAGACGGTTTCGCAAACGGGCTGCCGGCATCGATGCACCGCTTGGTCGGTGGCCCGGCGCAACCGATGCATCTTCAGCGGTGAAGATCGCGGCTGACGGCACGGAGCTGGACGAGCCGGTCGGGCGAGGGGAGGTCGCCGCCGCGGCGGACCTTCAGAGCGAATTCCGGAGTGACCCCGAGCGCCTTCATCTGCACCAGCGTGTCGACCGGCAGCTTGCCATAGCCGATGCGCTCGAACGCCGAGACGTAGTCGGGCGTGACGTTCAGCGCCTTGAGCTGGACGAGCTCGCTCGCGGTCAGCTTGCCGTAACCGGCGCGAACGAAGCCGCCGATGTAGTCCGGCGTGATGTCCAGCGCCCCGAACTCGACGAGAGACTGCAGCGTGGCAGGCCGATAGCCCTGGGCCGCGAGCTCGCGAATGTAGGCCGGCGTCACTCCCACCGCCGAAAGCTCCATGAGCTTCTCGATCGTCGGCGTGGGATAATCCGAGGCCTTGAGCGCGCTCACCAGCTCGCGCCGGGCGTCGACGGCGATCAGGCCGTAGGTCTGCTCCTCGGTCGGCCGGTTGATTCCGTTCGCCGTGAGGAAGTCGTTGAAGCCGCGGTCCGGAGTGAGGCTGCACGTCCCGCTCGCGGTCGAATTGCCACCGGCTCCGGAGCAATCGATCCGTCCGGCTTCACGAATGATGGCGAAGCGAACCGGGTTGCTCCCCGGCCTGTTGAGCGCTGCTTGATCGAGACCCGCCAGGCTGGACGCCTGGAAGGTGCTCGACCAGCTGTCCGCCCCGCGGCTGTCGGCACGACGGAAACGGACCTGCAGCTGGCCGGCGCGGCCCGATTGCTCGAGCGCGAAGCTGAGCGGTGCTACGGGCCCGGCAACGCAAGCCGACGAAACGCTGATGACGGTCATCAAGAGCGCGGCGGTGAAAGCCAAAAACCTGGTCATTGGACGTTCCTTTCATCCTGTTTGCCGGGCAAAGTCCGCCCGTCCGCCCCATCGGGACGCTTCGAAATTCAGTGGTCGAGGTTCAGTTCAGTCTGGTGCGGTGACGCGGCGGCTCAGGGGCCTGCTTCCTCGCTTGCCTTCAGCTCTTCGGGGGTGATGCCGAGCGCCTTGAGCTCGATCAGCTTGTCGACACTGAGCCGCGCATAGCCAGCGCGCCGGAACCGCTCGATGTCGGCACCGGTCACCCCAAGCGCACGCAACTCCGTGAGCTCATCGAGCGACAGCTGCGGATAACCGGCTGCGGCAAGCGAGCGGATATAGTCGCCGCGCACTCCGACTGCGTAAGCGCCCGCAAGCTCGTCGACATCGACGTCCCGGTAACCGTGGCGGGCGAGTTCCTGGATGAACGCCGGGCTTATTCCGAGCGCCTTCAGCTTCACGATTTCGTCATGGTCAAGGCGCATGTGCGGCGCTGCCGAGCGGATCGCCGCGACATATTCAGGCGAGTGTCCAACCGCCTTCAGCTCGACAGCAGGATCGATCGCAGTCTGTTCGCTGCCGCGCGTGGCAGCGCCATGCGGGTGGGCAAGCGCAACGGCCAGGCCGGGAACCGCGCGCGCATCCGCGAAGGCGATGGTGGCTCCGTCCGGACGGCGAAGAACGGTGCGGCGCTGACCACTGGAATCCGGAGCAGCGACCGAAATCGTCGAGCCGTCGGCCGAGCGCAGGATGAACTCGCCCTTGCGACCCGGTTCGGGGCCAACCCGATCGACCGATACGATGCTTGCGGTCGCGCTCTCGACAGCCTGTACCGCCTCGGCGCTTTGCGCAGGAAGCGCGACTGCGGGCGTCTCCGACGCGGGCGGATAATAAGGCGTCGTCTGTGCAATGTCGGCGTGGGCCGCGCCTGCGGCCGTCGCGGCCGTGGAAGGCACGAGGTTGAGCGCGGCGACTGGGACCGCCATTCCGGCTGCGAAGAAGGCCGCGGCCGATCCCCAGCGCCATCCGCCGGGCGCCCGCCGGGCTGCGCCGTCCAGAACACGCTTCACTCGGCGAGCCAGCGAGTTCCTGCCCGGAGCCACTCCATGCGCCCCGATCAGCAGGCCACGGCATTCGTGACGCGCGACGCCGACAAGGAGGCGGGCATATTCAGTATCCTCGATGTTCGTCGCCAGGACGGCGTCGTCGGCCGCTTCTTCGCGAAGCTGGTGCGCCTCGCGGGCGAGCAGCCAGACGAACGGGTTGAACCAGAATAAAGCGACCGCGACCCGGGCGAGCAGCAGCTTCGCCCAGTCGAGGTGCGCGACGTGCGCCAGCTCGTGAGTGATGATCGCTTCGGCCTCGTCATGCGACTCGACCGCCTCGGCGTTGAGCAGGATCACGGGCCGGATCACGCCCCAGCTGATGGGCGAGGGGAGCTCGTCGCTGGTGAGAAGGGCGGTGCCGTGCTTGAAACCCATCCGCTGCTGGGCGCGCGCGAGCGCGGTCAGCCAGGGCGCATCGACCAGCACATTGGCGCGCGCCTTGAGGACGAAAAGCCGGACAAGCGCGATCAGGGTAAGCAGGAAGAGCAGAGCCGCAGGAACCGCGTAGCTCCAAAAGGGCCAGTCTATGGCGGCCACGGCTGCGCTCCCGCCGCTCGCTTCAGCAGCAAGGGGGGCTGACGAAAGATCCGGCGAAGGCGCCGCCTGGAGGCCGACCGGGACCGGGGAAGGTGTCTCGGGCTTGCCGACCAGGAACTCGGGGCCAGCGACGTCGAGCGTCGGGAGCGCAAAGGTTGCGACCGGGAGGAGCAGCAGGCCGGCGAGCGCGAGATGCGCGATCCAGCTGCGGTCAGCCGCCGACCGGTCCTTGAGCAGCTTCAGCAGCAGAAGCGCGCCGCCGGCGATGACAAAGGATTTCGCTGCAAGCGGGACGAACCATTCCATCACTTTGCTCCCTTCGCCGAGCGGGCCTTGGCGATCATTGCCTCGAGCTCGTCGAGCTCGTCGTTGCTGAGCTTGTCGGACATTCCGAGGAGCGCGCTCGCAGCGCCCGCCGCGGAGCCGTTGAAGAAGACCCGGACGATCTCGCTGAGCGCGCTCTTGCGGGCAGCGGTCTCCGAAACCGCCGGGCTGTAGAGGAAGCCGCGCTCCGACTCGGCGCGCTGAACGTAGCCCTTGTCCTCGAGGCGCTTCAGCATCGCCCGAATCGCCGACCCGCTAAGCTGGTCGGGAAGGTGCTCGCCGACTTCAGCCGCCGTCAGCGGGCCCGATTCGAACAGGATGTCGACGATCTGCCGTTCGCGGGGTGGAAGCTTGCTGAGCATTGGATTGAGAGAACCCTTTTCGCGCTACATTTGTAGCGTGTGCTACATTTGTAGCGTGAACGCAAGCTGAATGTCTTACGAACGGGCCGGATTATTCGACCAATGGCGGAGAGGGTGGGATTCGAACCCACGGTGCGGTTGCCCGCACGGCGGTTTTCAAGACCGCTGCCTTAAACCACTCGGCCACCTCTCCGCAAAACCGGCCAGGAATCCGCTCGGCTTTGGATCCTGCCCCCGGCAGGACAGCCGCCTCGCGCCCGGCCACCTCTCCTTAATGTCGTTCCTGATATCGCGGGTCGGGGCAGGCCGTGCAAGGCGGGCGACAAGCCGGTTAGCCCGGAACGCGATCGGCCCCTAGGCTTTGGGCAATTGGAAGGGGAGGGCTGGAGAGTGGCGTTGCGTCTTTGCCATGGCTGGATCGTTGCTGGCGTCGCGGCGCTCGCGCTCGGCCCGGCCGAGGCCCAGGACAGCCGCGCAAGCGCAGGCGCTCAGCCGCAACCCGAAACGCGCATCGCCGAGGCCCAGACGCAGCCCGTCATCGTCCATCGAACCCAATATCCCGCAGCTCCGACGCCGGTCCGCAGCTACGATCCGTTCGAGCAGTACAAGGCCTATCTGGCCGGCAGGGCGCGAAGCGCGGGCGTGCGCGAGGAAACGATCCGGGCAGTGATCCCCTATCTGCAGCTCAACCGGCGGGTCATCGAACTCGACCGGGCACAGCGCCCGACGCCGGTGCGAGCGAACGAAAATCCGTCCTTTCGGCCGTACCTGGAGCGGCATATCACAAGCTCGCTCATCAACCGCGGCCAGGCGCGCTATTACTCGCACTGGCGCAACCTGTCGCAGATCCAGGCGCGCTACGGAGTCGATCCTTCGGTCATCATCGCCATCTACGGCAAGGAAACGAGCTACGGCTCGGTGACCGGCTCCTTTGACCTGCTCGAGGCGCTCGCGACGCTTGGCTACGAGGGGCGGCGGCGGTCGATGTTCGAGGACGAGTTCATCGCCGCTCTCAAGCTTCTCGACCAGGGGGTCAGGCGCTGGCAGCTGAAAGGCAGCTACGCCGGGGCGACCGGCTTCCCGCAATTCATGCCGTCCGTGGTCCTGAGGCTTCGCGCCGACGGCGACGGTGACGGCTATGCCGACATCTGGCGGAACGAGGACGACGCCTTCGCCTCGATCGCCAATTATCTGCGCGACGCCGGCTGGAAGCGGAATATCCCCTGGGGCGTCCCGGTGAGGCTGCCGGCGAACCTCAACCGGTCCGCAATCCGGTCGCGGGTGACACCGCCGCGCTGCCCGGCCGTGTTCCGGCGCCACAGCCGGTGGCTGACCGTCGCCGAGTGGCGCTCGCTCGGCGTCGTGCCGACGGGCAGGGGGCTTCCCGATACGGAGCTGGCGGTGCTGATGGAAACGCCGGGGGCCTATGCCGACGCTTATCTGCTGACAACCAACTACCGCGCGATCCTCGAATATAATTGCTCCAACTATTACGCGATGGGGGTCGGCCTCCTCGCCAATGCGATCGCCCGGCAATGAACCCACTCGCGCGTCTCGCCCGCGCGCGATAGACAGGCCGCATTCCAGTCAATCCAGAGGGCCCCGACGACCGACATGAAGCGCGTAGTCCCGTTCGCCGCCGCAACCGCCATTTTCCTCGCCGGAACGGCCATCGCCGCCGCGCCGCAATTCGACACGACCGCGCGATCGGCCTTCCTGATCGACCTGTCGTCCGGGGCGATCCTGTATGCGAAGAACCCGGATCAACGCTTTCCGCCGGCGTCGATGGCGAAGATGATGACGACCGAGGTCGCCTTCGAGCTCATCGATCGAGGGCAGTTGCCGCTGAACAAGATGTGTACCGTCCGCCCCGAGACCTGGAAGCAGTGGCATTCCCAAGGATCGACCATGTTCCTGTCGGCCGGCGAACAGGTGAGCGTCGAGAACCTGCTCCACGGGATCGTGACCCTGTCCGGCAACGATGCGTCGGTCGTCCTCGCGGAATGCGTTGCCGGGACCGAGCAGGCATTCGTCGAGCAGATGAATGCGTTCGCCCGGCAGCTAGGACTCACCAACAGCCGCTTCTGCAATCCGGTCGGCTGGCCGGACGAGGGCTGCACCTACACGACCGCCCGCGACCTCGCGACGCTCGCCCGGGCGACGATCGAGCGCCATCCGAAGCTCTACAAGAAGTTCTACGGGCAGACGAGCTTCACCTGGGGCAAGACTCTGGGATCTGGCCAGGGGATCACCCAGGGCAACCGCAACCCGATCCTCGGCAAGGTGCCGGGCGCTGACGGGCTCAAGACAGGCCATACGGACGAGGCGGGATACGGCTTCACCGGCTCCGCCGAGCAGAACGGCCGCCGCCTCATCCAGGTCCTGGCGGGAATGGCCAGCTGGGACGAGCGCGCCCAGCAGTCGACGCGGCTGATGGAATGGGGCTTCAACGCCTGGACGTCCAAGCCGCTGTTCAAGAAAGGCGCGGAAATCGCGAAGGCGAAGGTGCAGCTCGGCGACAGCGGCGAGATTGCGCTGGTGGCCCCGCGTGACCTGGCGGTCACGATCCCCGCGGGGCTCAGCCTGACCCGGCAGATGCAGGTGAAGGTCCGCTACAACGGGCCGATCAAGGCTCCGATCAGGAAGGGACAGGAAATCGCCCAGCTCGTCGTAACCACCGGCGACACGCAGCCGCAGGTCGCTCCGCTCGTCGCTGGGGCCGACGTCCGCGAGGCGGGCTTCTTCACCCGCGCCTGGATCGGGCTCAAGGGCCTGCTCGGGCTGGCGTGACCGGGCGCTTCATCAGCCTCGAAGGCGGGGAGGGCGTCGGCAAGTCGACGCAGCTCGAGGCGCTTCGGGGCGAGCTCGAGCGGCGAGGGATAGACTGCCTCGTCACTCGCGAACCGGGCGGAAGCGAAGGCGCCGAGGCGATCCGCGAGCTGCTTCTCACTGGCGAGAATGCGCGCTGGTCGATGGCTGCAGAAGCGCTGCTCTTCGCCGCGGCGCGCGCGGACCATGTCGAAAAGGCGATTCGGCCCGCGCTCGAACAAGGTCAATGGGTGCTGAGCGACCGCTTCATCGATTCCTCCCTCGCCTATCAAGGGGAAGCGGGTGGGTTCGGATTGGACCGGGTGCGCGAGCTTCATCGGATCGCGACCGGCGGCTTCTATCCTGACCGGACGCTCGTCCTGTCGCTCGCCGAAGGCCATGAGCGGGCGAAGGCGCGCGATCGCGACACGCTCGACCGGATCGGCGGCCGCCCGGACGATTTTCACCAGCGGGTCGAGCTGGCCTTCCGGACGATCGCCGCAGAGGAGCCCGAGCGCGTGCGGCTGGTCGACGCCTCGGGCACGCGCGAGGAAGTGACGCGGCGGCTGGTCGAGGCGATCGCCGACCTTCTGCCGGAAAGCGCGCCATGATCGCTGGACACGACAGGGCGGTCGAACAGTTCCGGGAGGCCTGGGACCGTCGCACTCTCCACCATGGCTGGCTGATCGCGGGTCCACGCGGGGTTGGGAAAGCGCATTTCGCCCGGCTGGCCGCGCTCCGCCTGCTGTGCGAGGCGGCGGGGCCGCCGTTCGACTTGCCGGCCCTCGAAACGCCCGAAGACCATCCGATCGCCAGCCTGGTCGCGGCGGGAAGCCACCCGGACATGCGCTGGATCGAACGCGGAGTGAACGAGAAAACAGGCGCTCCGAACAGGAACATCAAGATCGACCAGGTCCGGGCCCTGGCCGAATTCATGGCGCTCAGCCCGGCCCTTTCGCCATGGCGCGTGGCGGTGATCGACAGCGCCGACGAGCTGGAAGGGCCGGCGGCCAACGCGCTCCTGAAGATGCTCGAAGAGCCCCCGCCCAACACAGTCTTTTTCCTCGTCAGCCATGCCCCGGGCCGGCTCTTGCCCACCATCCGCTCGCGGTGCCGCCGGGTCGATTTCCGTGCGCTTGAGGACGGCGCCATGACGTCAGTTCTGGAGCGCATGCTGCCAGAGGTGAGCAAGGGCGAACGCAGCCGGCTTGTGCGGCTTGCGCGGGGCTCAGTCGGGAGGGCGATGGCATTCGCGTCGCTCGACCTCGCTCCGCTCGAACAGGAAGCGCTCGCGATCCTGCGGGAAGGCGACCCCGACAACGCCAGGAGGTCGGCGCTCGCCGCACAGCTCGGGCGCAAGGCCTCGGCCGATCGTTACTCGGCATTTCTCGACCTGCTGCCCTCGCTGGTCGCTGGAGAGGCGCGCGCTCTAGGCGGCGGGCAGCAGGAAAGGGCGCTCGACGCCTATGCGCGCGTGCGCGAGCTTGCCGCGATCGCACCGCGACTGTCGCTAGACCCGGCGGCGACCGTATTCCAACTGGGCGGGATCCTTGCTTCGGTCCCCAGCGGGTTCCTTGAAGGGGCAGGGAGCGCCCGCTAGGGGGCGTGGCGATGGCCGAACCCTATTACATCACGACCGCGATCAACTATCCGAATGGGCCGCCGCACATCGGCCACGCCTATGAGGCGATCGCGGCCGACGTCATTGCCCGGTTCCAGCGGTCCCGGGGCCGGGAGGTCCGCTTCCAGACCGGCACCGACGAGCATGGCCTGAAGATGGCCCAGGCGGCCCGCGCCGAGGGACTGGAGCCGCGCGATTTTGCGGACAAGATGTCTCGTCTTTTCAAAGAAATGGACGAGCGACTTGAGATTTCCTACGATCGTTTCATCCGGACGTCCGAAGAGGCTCATCACCGCGCCAGCCAGTCGATCTGGAAGGCGATGGAAGAGCGAGGAGACCTTTATCTCGGCCGCTACGAGGGCTGGTACTCCGTTCGCGACGAGGCCTATTACGACGAATCCGAGCTGACCGAGGGGGAGGGAGGCGAAAAACTCTCTCCGCAGGGCACGCCGGTCGAGTGGACGGTCGAGGAAAGCTGGTTTTTCCGACTCTCGGCCTATCAGGACAGGCTTCTCGACCACTACCGCGCCAATCCCGACTTCATTCGACCGGAGACGCGCCGAAACGAGGTAATTCGCTTCGTTGAAGGCGGGCTTTCCGACCTTTCGATCTCACGCACCAGCTTCGACTGGGGAGTGAAGGTGCCCGGAAGCGACGGCCACGTCATGTACGTCTGGCTCGACGCGCTTACCAATTACATCACCGGCCTTGGCTATCCCGACGACACGGATCTGTGGCGGCGTTTTTGGCCCGCCGACGTCCACCTGATCGGCAAGGACGTCGTCCGTTTCCACGCGGTGTACTGGCCGGCTTTCCTGATGTCGGCCGGAATCCCGCTCCCGAAGCAGGTGTACGGGCACGGGTTCCTCCTGAGCCGCGGCGAGAAAATGTCGAAGAGCATCGGCAATGTCGTCGACCCGATTGCGCTCGCCGAGCGCTTCGGCGTCGACCAGCTGCGTTATTTCCTGATGCGCGAAGTCCCGTTCGGTCAGGACGGCACCTATTCGGCCGAGGCGATCGTCAACCGAGTGAACGCGGAGCTCGCGAACAGCTTCGGCAATCTCGCGCAGCGCACTTTGTCCATGATCTACAAGAACTTGGACGGCGTAATTCCAGCGCCGGGCAAGGCTGGCGACGACTTGGAGCTCCTGTCGAAAATCGATGCCGCGACGGCCGAGCTGCAGTCGAAGTTCGAGGAGTTCGCCTTCTCGGTCGGGCTCGAGGCCTGGATGGGCGCGGTGTTCGCCTGCAACGCCTATATCGACGCCGCGGCGCCTTGGGCGCTTCGTAAGACCGATCCCGAACGCATGGCCGACGTGCTCGGGACGCTCGTGGTCGCGATCCGCAAGCTTGCCGAAGCCGTGATCCCGGTTGTTCCGGCGTCGGCGGAGAGGCTGATTGCGGCCATTGACAACGGGCTCCAGGGCGGGCTCGAGCAGCCCGTGCCCATCTTTCCCAGGCTCGAGCTCGATGCCCAGGAAGGAGAGGCGGCATGAGGCTGATCGACAGCCATTGCCACCTTAATTACGAAGGTCTTGCCGAGCGCCAGGACGAGGTCCTGGACGCCGCGCGGGCAAGGGGCGTGGCTGGCTTCCTCAACATTTCGACCCGCGAGCGCGAGTGGAATGACGTCATCGCTGTCGCGGAGCGGAACCCGGACGTCTGGGCGACGGTCGGAGTGCATCCGCACGAGGCCGACGCCCATCCGGACCTCGGCGCGGCCGCACTGGTCGAAGCCTCGAAGCATCCCAGGGTGATCGCCATCGGCGAATGCGGCCTCGATTATTATTACGACAAGTCTGACCGCGCCGCCCAGCGCGAGCGCTTCCAGGCCCATATCGACGCTGCGCGCCGAGCGGGCCTTCCATTGGTCGTCCACACGCGCGAGGCGGAGGCGGATACGGCCGAGATCCTGACCGAAGCCGTTAGGGAAGGGGGCGTCACCGGAGTGCTTCACTGCTTCACCGGCAGCGCGGACCTGGCCCGGAAGGGCCTCGACCTCGGATTTTACGTGTCCATGTCCGGGATCGTGACGTTCAAGAACGCCGCCGACCTCCAGGAAACAGCTAAATGGCTCCCGTCCGACAGGCTGCTGGTGGAAACGGACTCGCCCTTCCTCGCCCCGGTGCCGAACCGCGGCAAGACCTGTGAGCCGGCATTCGTCGCGGATACGGCCAATTTCCTTGCCGAGCTGAAGGGCGAGGACCCCGAACAGCTCGCGCAAGCGACAACCGACAACTTCTTCCGCCTGTTCAAGAAAGCGGCGTGAAAGTCAGGATCCTCGGCTGCGGAACGTCGACCGGGGTCCCGAAGATCGGGAACGACTGGGGCCTGTGCGACCCGCTGGAGCCGCGCAACGCACGGCTGAGGACGTCGATCCTGGTGACGAGCGCCGGCGAGCGGCTGCTGGTCGATTGCGGGCCGGACCTGCGCCAGCAGCTGCTCGCCGCGGAGGTCGCGCGTCTCGACCATGTCCTGCTCACGCATGCGCATGGCGACCATTGCCACGGCGTGGATGAGCTTCGCCCGGTCGCACAAGCGCTGGGAAGGCCGGTGCCCCTCCACGCCAGGGCCGACGTGCTCGAGGAAATGAAGCTGCGTTTCGCTTACGCCTTCGCCCAGTCCGACTTCTACCGCCCGATCGTCGAGGCCAAGGAGCTCGGGGGGGAGCTGCGCTTCGGAGACGCGCGTGTCAGATTCGTCGATCAGCCGCACGGCAGCTCAACATCGCTCGGGCTGCGCTTCGACGAAGATGGTTTTTCTGTCGCTTATGCGATCGATTTCCACGACTTAACGCCCGAAATGGCCGCGCTTTATGAAGGCGTCGACGTGTGGATTGCCGACTGCCTGACCCGGAAACCGCATCCGACGCACATGCACCTGGGCGGTTTGCTCGGTCTGGCGCGTGAACTTCGCGTCGGTCGTCTCTATCTCGTGCACATGGGTAACGGCCTCGACTATCGTACTTTGCTCGCCGAGCTTCCTGATTGGGCGGCGCCGGCGCACGACGGGCTGGAGATTTCGACTTGATGGCCAACGACCTGATGCTGGGCAGCGTCTACATCGTGATGGCGCTGATGATCGTCCTGAGCGCGCTGATGGTCCGCAGGGAGCCTGTCGGCAAGATGCTGACCTACGTGCTGGCCTGGATCGCCATCTTCGGCGCCGGCTTCATCCTGTTCACATTCCGGGACAATCTCGGTTGGGTCTGGCAGCGCGTGCGCGCCGAAGCGACCGGCGAGCCCGTCCGCCAGGGCGAGGAATTGCGCATCCCGATGGCTATCGACGGTCATTTCTGGGTCGAGGCGACCGTCAATGGTGAAAAAGTGAAGTTCCTGGTGGACAGCGGTGCGACCATGACAACGATCGACCGGGAAACGGCGATGCGGGCCGGGGTGGCGATCAACCCGTCGGCAAGGCAGGTGGTGCGTACCGGCAACGGTTTTGTCCGCGTGGCGACCGGCCGCGCCAATGAGCTCAAGGTCGGTTCGATCGAGCGGACGGCCTTTCCGGTGCACGTGATGGAAGGGGAAAGCCTCAACGTGCTCGGAATGAATTTTCTTTCGACGCTGGAGCGCTGGGGGGTCGAGGGACGATGGCTGGTGCTGGTGCCGTGACTTCTCTGGTATTTTACATAATATATATTATCAGACTTCGTGATGTGGCTCCGCGGCCTTTCGCAAGGGCGCCCTCATGAGCGGCGCCGAAGGTCTTCAGCGCCTCGTCGCAATCATGCGCCAGCTGCGCGACCCCGCTCGCGGCTGTTCCTGGGATCTGCAGCAAAGCTTTGAGACGATAGCGCCCTACACGATCGAGGAAGCCTATGAGGTTGCCGACGCGATCGACCGCGGCGACATGGAGGCGCTCGAGGACGAGCTCGGCGACCTTCAACTCCAGGTGGTTTTCCACGCGCAGATGGCTGAAGAGCTTGGCCATTTCACGCTCGATGACGTCATGGAGCGCATCTGCGCCAAGCTCGAGCGGCGGCATCCGCACATTTTCGGCGACGCGGCCGAAAGCCCGGGATGGGACGCAATCAAGGCGGCGGAACGCTCCAGCCGCGACCATGCAAGCGTCCTGGATGGCGTGGCCAGCGCCCTTCCCGCGCTCGACCGGGCGGCAAAGCTGCAGCGGCGGGCCGCGCGCCTGGGCTTCGACTGGCCGGACAGCGAGGGTCCGCGAGCCAAGATCGACGAGGAGCTGGCGGAGCTCGATCACGAAACCGACCCAAAGCGCCGCGCGGAGGAGCTCGGCGATCTTCTGTTCGCGGTCGTCAACCTCGCACGCCATCTCAACATCGACCCGGAAGAGGCTTTGCGGCAGGCGAACAGGAAGTTCGAAGCGCGCTTCCGGGCGATCGAGTCCCGCCCAGGGTTCGAAGGCATGAGCCTCGAGGAAAAAGAGGAGCTGTGGAAGGCCGCGAAGGCCGGTCAGAGCGACTGAAAGCGCGCCCAGTCCTCCGGGGACAGCCGGACGCGCAGCTGGACCTCGCTGCCCCGTGTCTCCTGCGCGATGACGTCACCGCGGGCGTGGAGCCAGGCGATCTTCCCGCCTTCGCCGGCCGAAAGCCGTATCGCGTGGAGCTGCGCCCCGCTCCTCAGCTTGTCGGCCATGCACTGGCGCAGCGCGTCGATCCCCTCCCCCGTCAGCGCCGAAACCGTAACGACATCCTCGCGCCTCGACGCCTCGGCGAGCCGCGCGTCGCGTTCGGCGCCCTCCAGCAGGTCGATCTTGTTCCAGGCCTCGACCAGCGGCGGAGCGCCTTCATCCTCCGGACCTACGCCGAGTTGGGCGAGGACGGTTTCGACATCCTTGCGCTGAGCGTCGCGGTCCGGATGCGCGACGTCGCGCACGTGGACGAGCAGGTCCGCGGAGGCCACTTCCTCGAGCGTTGCCCGAAAAGCTGCCACCAGCTGCGTCGGCAAGTCGGAGACGAAGCCGACGGTGTCGGAAATGATGACCTTGTCGAACCCGGGCAGCCGCACGTCGCGCATCGTCGGGTCGAGGGTCGCGAACAGCATGTCTTCCGCGAGCACTTCGCCACCTGTTAGCCGATTGAAAAGGGTGGATTTTCCCGCGTTCGTATAGCCGACGAGGGCGATCACCGGCCAGGGCGCGCGCTGTCGTCGCCCGCGATGCAGGGCGCGCGTCCGCTTGACCTGTTCGAGCTCCCGGCGGATGCGCGCCATCCGGTCGCGGATCAGCCGCCGGTCGGCCTCGATCTGGGTTTCGCCGGGACCGCCGAGAAAGCCGAAGCCGCCGCGCTGGCGCTCGAGGTGGGTCCAGCTCCTGACCAGCCGCCCCGCCTGGTAATCCAGGTGGGCGAGCTCGACCTGCAGGCGCCCTTCCGCTGTCGCCGCGCGCTCGCCGAAGATTTCTAGGATCAGACCGGTCCGGTCGATGACCTTCGTCCCCGCCTGCTCCTCGAGCGACTTCTGCTGGACCGGGGTGAGGGGCGCGTCGACCACCAGCAGGCCAGCCTTCGCCTCCTTCGCAGTCGAGGCGATTTCCTCGACCTGGCCCTTGCCGAGCAGCGTCGCCGGACGGGGAGCGCGAAGCCGAAAGACACGCTTCGCCACGACCTCGATCCCGATCGCTTCCGCTAGTCCGACAGCCTCCTCGAGCCTGGCGTCGGCCGAACGGCCGTTGCCCTGCCCTAGGCGCTCGATGCCGACGACGACTGCGCGCTCGCCGCGCGTGACGTCAATCGTCCCGGGACTGCCGGCGATTGTGACGGTCATTTGCCTGCCTGGTTTTCGCCGGCCTCGCCTCCGCCAAGATCGAGCGGCTGCTCGGGCTGGATGGTCGAGATGGCGTGCTTGTAGATCAGCTGCGCCTGCCCTCCCCTCTCAAGCAGGAGCGAGAACTGGTCGTGCGCGGCGACGTGCCCCTGGAGCATGACCCCGTTCACCAGGAACAAGGTCACCTGCTGCTGCTCCCGCGCCGCGGCGGACAGGAAGCTGTCCTGAAGTCCCTGGGCCTCACCGGAGTCGCTGGCGGGGATGTCACCAATGTCGAACTGGCGCGACGGCATGATGGTCGAGATCGAATGTTTGTAAACGAGCTGCGTCTGCCCGTCGCGGCGCAGCAGCAGCGAGAATGCGTCGAACCAGGTGATCACGCCCTGCAGCTTAACGCCCTTCAGCAGGTACACGCTGACCGGCACCTTGGCGCGCCGCGCGCCATTGAGGAAATGGTCCTGCAGGCTAGCGGCTCTCACGGCCATCGCGGCTCGTCACTCCTCGTCGCGCTTGTCCCCGATCCCGAGCGCCTTCAGCTTCCGGTGAAGGGCCGAGCGCTCCATCCCGATGAACGTCGCCGTGCGCGAGATGTTGCCGGAAAACCGCCTGATCTGGATCTTGAGATATTCGCGCTCGAACGATTCTCTCGCCTCGCGCAGCGGGCTGCCCATGATCGTCATGGCCTGGCCCGAAAGCCCTGACGAGCCCTGGTTCTCGAGAATTTCGGGCGGCAGCATGTCGGCCTCGATGCGCTGTACCCGCTCTGGCGCGAGGATTACGGTGCGTTCGATGATGTTGCGCAGCTGACGCACGTTCCCTGGCCAGTCGTGCGCCTGGAGCGCGGCGATCGCCTCGTCCGAAAGCTCCGGCGTCGGAATCCGCCGCTCGGCCGCGAAACGCGCGAGGAACTGGTTGGCGAGCTCGGGGATATCCTCCCGCCGCTCGCGAAGCGGAGGAAGGCGCACGGGGACTACGTTGAGCCGGTAGAACAGATCTTCCCGGAAACGGCCCGCCGCGATTTCGTGCTGCAGGTCCCGCGAGGTCGCCGACAGCACCCGGACATCGACCTTGACCGGGCGCTGGCCCCCGACGCGCTGGTAGCTTTGGTCGGTCAGCACGCGCAGGATCTTCGCCTGGGTCGTGAG
The DNA here is from genome assembly GCA_046566245.1 of Alphaproteobacteria bacterium. GTDB lineage: Bacteria > Pseudomonadota > Alphaproteobacteria > Sphingomonadales > Sphingomonadaceae > Sphingomicrobium. The sequence continues at coordinate 17,562 of JBKHXB010000009.1, forward strand.
CGGCATGTCGGCGATCTCGTCGAGGAACAAGGTGCCGCCATGGGCCTGCTCCAGGAGGCCCGGACGGCTGACGTCGTCACTATCGACCCCGAAAAGCTCCTCTTCGACCCTGTCCGGGGTCATCATGGCCGCCGAGACCACGATGAATGGGCCATTGGCGCGCGTGCTCCACTGGTGGATCGTCCGCGCAGCCACTTCCTTGCCGACACCCGCCGGCCCGGTGATCAGCACCCTGCTGCCGGTGGGGGCGACGCGTTTCAGGGTTGCGCGCACCGTGTTGATGGCGACCGAATTGCCGCTCAGCACCTCGTCGTGGACGATTTGCTGGCGGAGGCTCTCGTTCTCGCGCCGGAGCCGCTCGGTCTCGGTCGCGCGCGACACCAGGTGGAGCAAATGCCCCGCCTCGAACGGCTTTTCGATGAAGTCGACCGCGCCTTCCCGGACGGCCGCGACCGCGGTGTCGAGATTGCCGTGGCCGGAAATCATCAGCACGGGCAGGCTCGGATCGTGCCGCTTCACCTCCTGCAGAAGCTGAATCCCGTCGAGCCGCGATCCCTGAAGCCACACATCGAGTAGAAGAAGTGACGGGCGCCTGTCTTTGATCGCTTCAAGGGCCGACGTGCTGTCCGCGGCGGTCCGTACCGAATAGCCTTCGTCCTCAAGGACCCCGCTTACCAGATCACGGATGTCTTGCTCATCGTCGACGACCAGGACCTCAAGTGGCATCAGCAGCGCTCCCTAAGAATCACGTGCATTCTCATTCCCTCCATTGGCTGACGCATCTCCGGCCGGCCCCTCCCCTTCCTTTTCCGCGAGCCGTTCGACGTCGAAAGCGATCCGGACGTGCGTGCCCCCGCCCTGGCGATCGAGAAACGCGATCTCGCCGCAATGTTCCTCGACGATCTTCTTGACGATGGCGAGGCCGAGGCCGGTGCCCCGAACCCGCGTCGTCATGTACGGCTCGGTCAGCCGTTCCCGGTCTTCGGGCAGGCCGATGCCGGTATCGATGATATCGATGACGAGCTGGTCGCCTTCATGGTGCAGCCGCACCTCCACGCGGTCGCCGCTCAGATGGTGTTCGCCACGAGCGCGCCGGGATTCAATGGCCTCGACGCCGTTCTTGACAACATTCGTCAGGGCTTGGGCAAGCTGGCGGCGGTCGCAAACGAGCGGGAACTTGCCCGTCTGCGGTTCGATCGAGAACTTGATCTGCGGATGGGCAACCTCGTGCAGGAACAGGGCCTGGCGGGCGATGTCGTGCACGTTTTCCTTGCGGAAGACCGGCTTGGGCATGCGCGCGAAATTGGAGAATTCGTCAACCATCCGCCGCAGGTCGCCGACCTGTCGGACAATGGTTCCCGTCAGCCGCTCGAAGGTCTCCTTGTCCGACCCGATCTCACCGGCGAAGCGCCTCTCGAGCCGCTCGGCCGCAAGCTGGATCGGAGTCAGCGGATTCTTGATCTCGTGCGCGATCCGGCGGGCGATGTCGGACCAGGCGGCGCTGCGCTGGTCGGACAATTGGTCGGTGATGTCGTCGAACGTCAGGACCGCCCCGTCCTGGTAGCGCACGCGCTTGACGGCCAGCGTCCGACGGTCCGAGCCGACGACGATGTCGACATTGGCCTCACGCTCCTCGCCGTAGAGGAACTCGTCGAGCTCGGGCGCAATCTCGCGCAGGGGCGATCCCTCAACGGCCTCCTCGCCCTGCTGCAAGAGCGCCTCGGCAGACCGGTTTATCAGCAGCACACGACCGTCCGAATCCAGCGCGAGCACGCCCGCGGTCACACTCGACAGCACGGCCTCGATGAAGGCGCGTCGAGTCTCGAGCTGGGCGTTGGCCGATCGCAAGGCCCCGGTCTGTTCCTCGATCCTCGCGCTCATCCGGTTGAAGGCCTGGGCGAGCGTCTCGATTTCGTCCTCGGTCTCAGCCACGGGGACACGGGCGGTGAAATCGCCCTGCTCGATCCGCCCGGCGGCGTCGACGAGCTGGCCGACGGGCTTGACCAGCCGGTCGGCAAGCCGGAGCGCGGCGAAGATGGCAAGCGCGACGATGACGATTGCGCCAACAAGAAGCGCCGCATTGAACCTCAGCTGGTTGATCCGGGATCGCTCGAGAAGAGCCCGATAATCCTTCAGCACGTCGTTGGCGCGCTGGAGCTGTTCGCTAACTTCAGGTTCGAACACTCGCGATGCATAAAGATAGGTATTGGGGCCATAGTCGAGCCGGGTAAGAGCGCCCACGCGATCCGACGAATTGACTGAGACAACCTCGCTTTTTGCCAGCTCCGCGATCTTTTCAGGAGTGATTACGCGATCAAGCGGCCTGTCATAAGGGTTTACCAGAACAAGCGTCCGGACTTGCCTGTCAGCGCCATACGTAAAGATGATCGCTTCAGAGAGATTGCGATTATAGACCTGGATACTCCCGAACGCTTCTGCGAATTCCGCGCTGTCGATGGGCACCCTCTGCAGATAGCCCGCTAGGTCGCCACTCATGGCTACCGTCTCGTTTGCTACCCTCTCGACTTCGCGCTCATACGTGCTCCGCGCGAGCGTCACTGCATTTTCCAACATCCCCCGGGCCCGGTCCGAGAACCAGAATTCGAGCCCGCTCTGCAAGAGCAGCGAGGCGAAGATGGCCACCAGCACGGTCGGCACCGCCGCGATCACCGAAAACAGCGCGACTAGCCGCGTGTGTAGACGGCCACTGCCGGAACCGCCTTCTGCCGCCCTCGCCATCGCGAACCGCCGCGACAGGAGCACCATGAGCGCGATTGCGGGAATGAGGTTCGCGACAAGCAGGAGCGCGATCATTGGCGGTGAAAGCAGCGAGCCCGGATCGGAAGGCCGTTGGAGCAACCAGAAGCTGAAGCCGGCGACCAGTACCAGCACAGTGCCGGTCGCAATCGTTGCGACCTTGTAGAAGCGCCCGGTCTCCCGCTCGCGCTCGAGCCAGCGGCTCATGCGACTGGGCTTGAGGTCCGATTCGGCTGCGGTGGCATCCATTGCTACCGCCGTAGCACGCACCGTTGCAGAAACAACACACTTGTCTCGTGCAGGCAGAATAGCGCGTGCGCTTCTCGATCAGCCGAGCTTGACGTGCCGGGTGGACTGCGTCGGCGTGCTTCGCAGCCGCTGCGCAATGAGGGCGATCGCAACTCCGAAGATCGCGCTTATGGCTGACGTCCGGAGCGGAAAATCGACCAGGCTGTGGGCGAGGATGACGGCAGAGGCGATCGTCGCGGCGCGTCCGTAAGGCGTGCTCAACGGCGATGTCCACACCTTGGCAGCCGCCACGATCCACCAGCAGATGAAGAGTGCGATCAGCACGATTCCCCCCAGGCCCAGCTCCAGCACCAACTCGAGGAAATCGTTGTGGGCGTGGTTCACATATTCCGGCGTAACCGCGAGCGGATCCTCATACTGCCGGTAGACCTGAGAGAATGTCCCGAGCCCGGTTCCAACCGGCATGGTGTCCCGAATGGCCTGAGCGGTCGTCGCCCAGATTTGCATTCGTGACTGAATCGACCCGTCCTCCCCCGGCGCGGCTGGGCCTCCAACCGGGTTCGAGGCCAGCACCCCGATCGCGGCCAGGACACCGAGCGCCGCCACAGGCAGGGCGAAACGGCGCCAGCGAACGGCCGCCGGCAACAACGCCGCGCTTGCCACCATGACAGGCAGGGCAAGTGCAAGCACCGCCAATGACCCATTGAGGACGATGCCGATTACGACCAGCACCAGGGCGGCGATTCCAACGGCCAATTTTCCCTGCCGGGAACCGCGGCGGTCGGATCGGGTCGAAACCAGCAAGGCTGCGGCGAACGGTGTGCTGACCAGGAGCAGCGTACCCATGTGATTGCGGTTCGCGAACAGCCCGACGGCGCCGGAGTTGGTGAACGGGTAGAGATAGGCCCAGGTCTCGGAGCCGCTGGCGACCTGCACCGCGCCCACGATGATCGATGCGGACAAGCCGAGCACCATCGCTCCCGCGAGCCATGCAGGAGAAGGCCGAAGCATTTTCACCGCGATGAAGAGCGCCAATCCCGGAATGATGGCCAACAGGGCCATGACCGATCGATAAGGAGCTAGGGAGATCGGGAGGCTTGGCAATTGTCCTTCGAGAAGCACCAAGCCTTCAGCGAGAGCCTGCCTGCCGGGCAGACTGGGCCAGATGCCCGCGGGCAGCGGAATAAGTTGCAGCACGACGATCAGCGCAGCAAACGCGCCAAGGAGGTACAGGAAGACGGGCCGATCGTTCGGGTCTTCGGGCCTGGCGGGGAAAAGGGTTGCCCAGGCGATCAGCGCAATTCCAAGCAACTGGAGCGCAAGGTTCCTCCAGACGCCCTGTCCGCTTCCCCCCAGGAGGATGCACAACAGGAGATAAAGAGAGACAAGCAAGGACCGGCTGAGCTGGCTCATGAGCCGACCCTTTCGAGTTTTGCCGGACCCACCCGCACGTCGCTGTCCTTCGGCATGTCCTGAAGCCACCCGCGAAGTTCCAGTTGCTGGGCGGGACAATCGGAGGGCACCACGAAGTCCAGCGGACTCCTGGACGCCAGGTTCCTCTGCGCGATTGGCTCGCGTGCTCCCTTGCAACCGATGACCCAGCTCAACGCCCCCGGCGCGGGGTTCCCTGCGACAGGAGCGGAGAAGCGGTATCGGCCGGGCGCAAGCAACAGCAACTGCGAGGCGAGCGTCGCGCTTTCACGGCCGTAGTAAAGAACGCGCATCGAACCATTTCCCGGCTCGGCGAATCCCGCGCCCGAGGCCGCGAACTGCCAGTTGAAAGGCGGCGGCGCGGACAGCGGCCGGAACTCGCCGTTGAACAGCAAGGGCCTGGTTCCCGCTCGAATGCCAGCCAGGCGCCGCCATAACGCATAAGCGCGCTCGTAGGATTTTTCCGCGATCATCGCTTCCAGCAGCCGCGTCTGCCACGGCGGTGGCTTGCCATCGGCCCTCTTGGTTTCGGAACCGGCAAGCTCGAGGACCAGCGCCTCGTTGTCAGGGTCCGTTGCAAGCGCTTCGAGCAAAGGTTCATGGAGCTTCGGATTGGTCTTGAGCACTTCATTCAGCTGGCGAGCCGCCCCTGGAGACTTGGCGAACTGGGCAAGCGCCGGCACCAGCTCCATGCCGCTTGCGCGAACGATGCGGTGCAGAGATGCAAGTTCGTGCAGCCCTTCCGCGATTCGGCCCTCGCGAAGCAGGATGTCCGCAAGCAGGTAGCGGGCGGCAGGCGCGCGCGGGCTCAGGCGGCGCGCTTCGAATAGCAGCCGCTTGGCGCGCTCCACGTCGCCGGCCTTAAGAGCGATGGCGGCCTTGACGAGGAATGGCTGGGGGTTGAGCGGCGTCAGCTTTGAAAGCCGGCGAAGGTCGTCCATCGACCGCTGGTCCGGCAGTTGGCCTACCGCTGCAGCCTTCCCTACTCCGGCCATTGCGCTTGAGAGGAGGACTGGCGGGAACCCCGGCGCAAGCGTTTGCGCAGTCTCCAGCCGCGTATCCGCCCATTCGTCGGCCGCCGTCAGTCGAGCGACTTCGACGCAGAGCAGCCCAGCGATCAATAAACACGCAAACGCTGCGCCCGGTTCGAGGCCCGGTCGGCTGGACTTCGGGTTGCTCCGGGATGAGCGCGATCTCCGTCCGCTTCTTGTCGATCCCCCCATATTCTTACTCGTACCCGTAGCCGTCCGTATCCATAGCTTAGCCATAGCGGTAGCCCGAGTGTTCATCCACCGCCATGGTGGGAGGCAGAGCCGGTCCAGCGCCGGTCCGCCGTGCTTGGCGGGATCGGACCCCGCCAATTGCCGCCTTAATCAGTAGGGCCGAAAGATATTGAGGAGCGGCACGGCCTGGAAGAATTTCCTTTGCGCGTCCTTGATGGCCGACCCGTCCACGACGATGATGTCCCCCGAATACACCGGGGGATCGGGCATTTCGCCTCGTCGGATGCTGACGAGATCGAACGCAGCGGCCTGGCGTTGTCCGCCGATAGTGCGGAAAACGGCCACCCGGCGCGGGTTGGCGGTCTCATGATCGACGCCTCCCGCCAGCGCCACTGCCTGCATCAGCGTGATCGAACCGGCGATCGGGTAGATGCCCCCCTTGTTGACTGCGCCGTCGACAGTGACGTTTCGGCCCGCCGACGCCTTGATCCCGACGCTGACATCGGGGTTCTCAAGATATTTCTCGCTGTACTTGCGGCTGAGCAATGCATCGAGTTCCGTCGGAGTGAGGTTCATTGCCATGACCTCACCGATCAGCGGCAAGGAAACATTCCCCCTGAGATCGACCTGATAGTCGCCGGACAGATCTTCCATCCCGAACACCTTGATCGTCAGAGTGTCCATCGGCGCAATCTTGTAGCTGGCGTCGAGAGCCGCGACCGTTGGCGGATCGGGTGCGCCGAAATTGCTGACATTGTAGGGAATGCTTCCGCCCCGCTTTTCCGCACACCCCCCGCTTGCCGCAGCGGCGGCGAGAACGGCTATCGCGGTCGAACCCCGAACGCCCCAATACACTACACGACGCATTGCACCCTCTTTATCCATGTTGGCAGCAACTAAACCGTTTAGACGGCAAGGGAAACCCGCTCTGTCTCACTTTGAGAAGTTTGAATTAGCCAGCGCTTGCGGCCTTCGACAGCGAGCGCTGTGAGAGTTCCGGTGCAAAAAGCGCCAGTATCGATTCCGATTCGATTGGGCATGACCTCCACGTCATTGGTGATCGTATGGCCGTGGACAACGATGAAGCCATGGTCGCTCGTGTCATAGAGGAAGGGCTCGCGAATCCAGCGCAAGTCGGATTGTGATTGCTCGGACAAATCGATTCCGGGCCGGATCCCGGCGTGGACGAAGAGATAACTGCCGAAGGAGATGCTATCGGCGAACGAGCTCAAGAACCCGACGTGCTCCTCCGGAATAGCCTGCCTTAGCTCTGCAAGCATCGGTTCGGCCGGCATCCTGCCGAGCTTTGCCGCGTCGATCCCATAGCTCTGTAATGTCTGCGCGCCGCCGAACCTGATCCAACTCCGGAAAAGATCCACTTCACCAGCGAGAACTCGAAGCATCACCTCTTCATGATTGCCCATGATGAAGTGCGGTTTCGCAAGTTTGGGTCGATACGTCCGCAAGCGCTCCACCACTTGCGCGGACTGGGGGCCGCGGTCGATCAGGTCCCCAAGGAAGATAATCGCCGTTCGACGCCGCGGGGATTCCGCGATCTCCGTCTCGATCCGGTCCAGCAGTCGTTCAAGGAGATCCAGGCAGCCGTGGACGTCGCCTATCACATAGGCGCGCTGCCCTCGCGGGCCTGCGGGTTCGGAGCTTCGAAACAAAAGGCCTCTTGGCATCATTCAGCAGCCAAGCTCCCGAAGCGAGTTGATGTAGGCTTCGATGACCTTCTCTTCCGAAAATTCGCGCTCCACCTTGGCTCTACCGCTTCGTCCCATTTGAGCGCGCTTAGCGGGAGACATTCCCGCAAACGCCATCATCGCCTCCGCCAGGCTCTTGGCGGAGCGAGGCTTGCAAAGCAGCCCTGTTACCCCGTGCTCGACCACTTGCCGGCAGCCCGGGGCATCAGTTGCGATTACCGGCGTCGCCATTGCGCTCGCCTCGAGAAGCGCTCTCGGTAATCCCTCGCGATAGGATGGTAGCACGACACAGTCTGCATTCCGAATGAACGTGCGGATATCGTCTGTAGTGCCAAGCATTTCCACGGTGCCGCTTCGCTCCGCCGAGGCAATCAGCGCCGGTGGAACGGCCTTCGGATGGCCCTCGATCGTTCCGGCGATCTGGAACCGGGCTTCTCTGCGGCTTGCGACCATCCCTGCAGCTTCAATGAATTCGACTACGCCCTTGTCTTTCAGGAGGCGGCCTATGAACAAGAAGGTAGGCACGGGATTCGCCCGTGAACCGGCAGGTGCCAAGAAACGCTCCAGGTCGACTCCGGAGCCTGGAACCACACCCCCGTTGCCGGGGCGAACCAGCCCCTTCTCGATGAAGAGCTGAAGATCTTCCTTGTTATGGAAGAACACCTTCGAGCACCTGCGGAACGAAAGCCGGTATAGGAGGGACACAAGCGACTGCAATGCTCGCCCGCTCAGGAATCCTGTCCCGAGACCGGTCACGGTGCTGACGACCGGTATCCCCAACGATGTTGCGGCCAGCGAGCCGTAGATGTTCGGCTTTGCGGTAAAGGTCAGGACCGCGCACGGCCTCACGCGCTTGAAGATTCGCCGATAGCCAAGGACAAGCGCCAGGTCGTGCAGTGGCGAAACGCCGCGGGCGTCTATGGCCACCGGCACAAACTCCACCCCCATCGACTCGAGTTCCGGGAGGGCCGAATCGGGTGCAGCCGCCGCGACGACTCTGTAATCGCGCCCAATGAGAGCCCGAATGACTGGTGCCCGGTAATGGGCCAGGTTCCACGCGGAATTTGCCGTCACGATGATCGTGGATCCCGGCTTCCCCGCCTTGCCGGCGTGGCCCATGTTGCGAGGGGTGGAGGTCAGGTTGGTTCTCTCAATGTGGCAGGAAAGCCACTGTTCCGATTTTCACGAGTTAACTAAAAAAAATACGATAAACTTTCTTTTGCCTTTTGCGTTTTGTTCGAATTGGTGGCAAGAGCCTCCGCTTCGAAACCGGGAGTAGCGTCATGAACAGGGCCTTCAGGAATTGCATGCTGGCTGCTGGGGCAGCCGCTTTTCTCTCCAGTCAGGCAGCATTCGCAGCCGCTCCGGTGGCTCAGCAATCCGCTGCGGTCGACCCGCTGGTTTCGGTCAGCGTGCTTGGAACACCCCAGTCCCACGCTGCGGTTTGCGGGGCCGGACAGGGCGTGGCAAGCGCCTGCGTCGTGCCCGGGACCGCGAGCACGGCTGCGATGGGAATGGCGTCGCTTCAGAACGGCGACGACCCAAAGAGCATCAGCTGGCCGCTCATCATCGGCCTGATCGTCCTCATCATCATTGGCGCGCTGCTCATTTCCGGTGGCGGTGACGGTGACGGCGACCTTACGCCGATCAGCCCACCCTGATTCCTTTTCCGATTGGGAGCAAACAAGGGCGGCCCCGCGGCCGCCCTTTTTGCATCAGTTGGTCGGGGCGGTGAGCGAAAAGCGCGGAATGGCCACGTCGAAAACTGCGCCGTCCTCGTCTACCATACGATAGCTTCCGCTCATCGCCCCGCTCGGCGTGTCGAGAGGGCAGCCGGAAACGTAATCGAAGCTCCCTCCGGGAGCGATCAACGGAGTCTCTCCGACCACGCCCTCCCCATGGACTTCGTGGACGGTCCCGCGGCCATCGACGATTCGCCAGCTACGCGAAAGCAGCTGCACCGATGCCTCCGAGCCGTTCTCGATCCGGATATGATAGGACCAGAACCAGCGGTCGAGCGCGGGGTTGGATTGCTCCGCGAGATAGCTGACCGCGACCCTGACGGTGATTCCGCGAGTCGTCGCGACGTTCGGGAACAGGACCGAGAGCGCGTCGGAAGACGAAGCCATTGGTCGAAGACTAGGGGCGCTCGAAAGACCGCACAAGCGCTACTAGGCGCCCGCCCTGCGCAAGCGCGAGAACAGGCGCTCCCTGCTGTCCTCGAGCGGTTGCCTCCGCCCCGGGGGAAGCTCGCGCAGCAGCCTCGCTCCGCTCAGTTCCAGTCCCCGAAGCAGGCCCACCCAGCCTGGTGAACCTTCTGGCATGAAACCACCTCTGCCATAGCCGAGCTCGGTAAGCAGCAGCATTTCGAACCGGGCAAGCGCCAGTCCCCAGCCACGCGCCGAGGGCGCCGCTTCGACAGCGTCGAGAAGCCCGGCCATCCCCTCGTAGACCCGGGGATAAGGTTGGCGCTCGGCCAGGGCCGCAGCGACGATCGCCGTGGACCATTCGATCGCCGCGGCCTGGAGCGGCTCCGAGAGGATCGGCGCCCGGCTATGCACGAGCTCGAGACTCGCCTGCGGTAGCTGTGCGTCGGTTCGCGCGCGAATCTGGGCGGAGACCAGATTGCCCGGAATAAGCACCGGGCGCATCCGCCGCCCCCGAGCGCCGCGGACGTAGGTCGCGATCAGGCCTAGTTCGGGCGTGAGCAGCCGGACCACTCCGCCATGCTCGCCGTGGGTTGTGAGCCCACAGACGATCGCCTCCGTTTCAAGCCTCACGTTCAACCGCCCGGGTGGAAATGGTCGTAGAGCTGGCGAGCCATGCCCTTGGAGATGCCGGGCACACGTTCCAGGTCCTCGAGCGCTGCACCTTTTACCGCCCGCGCGGTCCCGAAGTGCATCAGCAGCGCCCGCTTGCGGCTCGGGCCAATGCCGGGAACCTCGTCGAGGGTCGAGGTCGTCAGGCTTTTCGCGCGCTTTTGCCGGTGCGTGCCGATCGCAAATCGATGCGCTTCGTCACGAAGCCGTTGCAGGTAAAACAGGAGCGCGGAGTTCGGCGGAAGCGTCAGCTCCCGCCCGCCAGGCAGGTGAAAGGTCTCGCGCCCCGCGTTTCGATCCGGCCCCTTGGAAACGGCGATGACCGGAATGTCGTGGACACCGGCATTTTCCATCATCTCGCAGGCGGCAGAAAGCTGCCCCTTGCCACCGTCGATGATGAGCAGGTCGGGCCAGTCGCTGCTTGTCCGTTCGGGATCCTCCTTCTCGAGCCGGGCGAACCGCCGCTCGAGCACCTCGCGCATCATCGCGAAATCGTCGCCCGGGGTGGTCCCGGCGCGCTTGATGTTGAAGCGCCGGTAATTGTTCTTCCTGAAGCCCTCCGGCCCCGCGACGATCATTGCCCCGGTCGCGTTGGTGCCCATGATATGGCTGTTGTCGTAGACCTCGATCCGCTTGGGCACGTCCGGTAGCTCAAAGGTCTCGGCGAGCTCGCGGAGCACTTTGCTCTGCGTCGCCGTCTCGGCCATCCGCCGGTCCAGGGCCTCTTCTGCGTTGCGACGAGCCTGTTCCATCAGTTTCGCGCGCGAACCGCGCTTGGGTTGCTCGATCGTCACCTTGTGCCCGGCCCGCTCGCACAGGGCCTCTTCCAGCAGAGCGCGATCGGCAAGGTCGCGGTCGACGAGGACGCGCCTGGGCGGTGGCACGTCCCCGTAGAACTGGACGAGGAAGCTGGAGAGAACCTCGGCCTCGGGGACTTCGGCAGTATGGGCGGGGAAGAAGGCCCGGTGGCCCCAGTTCTGCCCGCCGCGAATGAAGAAGGCCTGGATGCAGACGGAACCGGCCTTGCGCGCGAGCGCGAACACATCCGCATCGCCCAGCCCTTCCGAATGCACGGTCTGGCTGCCCTGGATGTAGGTGAGCGCGCGCAGCCGGTCGCGATAGACCGCGGCCAGCTCGTAATCCTGCTTATCGGCCGCTTCGGACATCAGCCGGCCAAGCCGCTCCTGCACCCCGGTCGAACGGCCCGCGAGGAAGGCCTTCGCGTCAGCGACCAGCTCGGCATAGTCGCCCTCGCTGATCCGGCCGACGCAGGGCGCTGAGCAGCGGCGGATCTGGTAGAGCAGACAGGGCCTCGAGCGAGTCTCGAAAAAGCTGTCTGAACAACTTCTTAGAAGGAAAAGCTTCTGAAGCGCGTTAAGGGTTCGAGTAACGGAACCGGCGCTTGCAAAGGGTCCGTAATATTGGCCATTGGCCCGCCTTGCGCCGCGATGCTTCTGGACCCTCGGGAATGGATGGTCCTCGCGAAGCAGGATGAACGGGAAACTTTTGTCGTCGCGCAGCAGGACATTGTAGGGCGGGCGGAAGCGCTTGATTAGCTGCGCCTCGAGCAGGAGCGCCTCGGCCTCGGTGCGGGTCGTGACGATGGTCATCGAGCGCGTCTGCGCGACCATCCGCTGCAACCGCTTGGGAAGGCGCGCGACCTGGGTGTAACTCGTCACCCGGCTCTTGAGGGTCCTCGCCTTGCCGACATAGAGGACGTCACCCCGCGCATCCTGCATCCTGTAAACGCCCGGTCGCGCAGGCAGGGTCTTCCAGACCTCGCGGATCGCAGCGAGGCCCTGTTCGAGGTCGGGCCGATCGGCGCCTCGGACGGCATAGGTCGCCTGCTCCTCGTTGAACCGCTCCGCCGCGCGCGGATGGTCGGGACGGTCTGCAGGTGTGCGGTCCATTGGACCGATGTAGGCGATGACCGCCGCGAGCGGGAGGGCTTAGGCGGCCGCCCTCGCCTCCTCCTCATCGGTCAGCATCCATTCGACTGCGGCGCGGGCGTGGAGCGCCGTCGTGTCATAGACCGGGATCGTATTAGCGCGCGTGTCCACCGCGAGCACCAGCTCGGTGCACCCAAGAACGACCGCGTGCGCCTTCTGGCGCGACAGTTCGGCGATGAGCGTCTTGAGCTTGCGCTGGCTGTCGCGGATCACCCGCCCCGCCGCAAGCTCCTCGAAAATGATCCGGTCGACCTCCGCGATCCAGTTGGAATCGACCGGGACCAGGCTGATCCCCCTCGCTTCGAGCCGGGAGCGGACATGGGGTTCGGTCATGGTGAAGCGCGTGCCCAGAAGAGCGACCCTGGTGAGGCCATCGGCTGCGATCCGGTCGGCGGCGGCGTCGCCGATGTGAAGCATTGGCACCGGGACATTGGCCGCGAGCGCGTCATAGACCTTGTGGCCCGTATTGGAGGTTATGATGATTCCCTCCGCCCCGGCGCCGACCAGGCGCTTGGCGGCGTCGAGCATGACCTTCGCGACTCCGTCCCAGTCGCCCGACAGCTCCATCTTCGCTACGGGTGCCAGGTCGAGGCTTTCGATGACCAGCCGCGCGCTGTGCAGGCCGCCGAGCCTCTTGGCGATGCCGCGGTTGATATGATCGTAATAGAGCGCGGTGGAGGCCCAGCTGGTGCCGCCGATGATTCCGAGCTTGCGCAAATTCCTACCCCCTCCGGCGACGCCCCAACCAGGCGACCGGCTGGGGGCTTTAACCCAGATGCGTTTGTCGTGACTGGAGCCGCGAGACGCGACTCAATCTCGCGAATGACCTTCGGCCAATTTTCCCGCTGGGGCAAGCGCTTGGTCGGCGAAAATTTGCGGGCCAATTGACGCCATGCGCGGATCGCCGGAAAGCAGCACAATGGTTGCGATCGGGAAAGAGCCGCAGTCGGCGGCCACGGTCATGCTCGTGCGGCCGGCCTGCTTCGGTTTCAACGCCGAGGCGGCGGCGAGCAACGTCTTTTCCAGGGCGTCGGCCTATCCCGAGCTTCATTCAAAGGCTACGGCGGAATTCGATTCGCTGGCCAGGCGGCTGTCCGATGCCGGGGTCGAGGTCCTTGTCCTGGAGGACAGTGCCGAGCCGCCCAAGCCGGACGCCGTCTTTCCCAACAACTGGTTCTCGACCCACGCCGACGGCACGATCGTGCTTTATCCGATGGCTTCGGCGGCGCGGCGGCCGGAACGACGGCTCGGGGAGGTCCGCACTCTTTTGGAAAGAGCCGGGTTCGAAATCCGCAGGATCGTCGACCTGAGCGGCCACGAGGAACGCGGGCATTTCCTGGAAGGGACGGGAAGCCTCGTCCTCGACCGGCCGCAGCACCGGTCCTACGCGAGCCGAAGCGTCCGCACCGACCCCGCGGTCGTTGACCAGTTCGGCCGCGAGCTCGATTATTCCACTTTCGTGTTCGACGCCCGCGACCCCGGCGGCCGCCCGATCTATCACACCAACGTCCTGCTCAGCCTTGGCACGGGCTTTGCGGTCCTCTGCCCCGATGCCGTGGTCCCCGAGGATCGCAGCCGACTGTTCGCGGACATCGAGGACAGCGGCAGGACGATCGTCGAGCTGACCTTCGCCCAGCTTCGCAGGTTCGGATGCAACCTGCTGGAGCTCCGCAATTCGAAAGGCGAGCCCGTGATCGCGCTGTCGTCCCGGGCGTTGGATAATCTTCGCCCCGACCAGCACCGGGCGCTCGAGGCGTTCGGCGAGCTGATCGATGTCGCGATTCCCACCATCGAAGCGGTCGGAGGCGGAAGCGTCCGCTGCACGATCGCCGAGATCCACCTGCCCCGCCGCTAGCAGCGCCGCTCGGTCTCCTTGGTCCCCGAGGCATGGGTGAGTTCGATCCGGTCGGGCCCGAGCACGCGTACCTTCGAGACCGTAGGCTTGGACCCGTCGCCATAATCGATGCTCAGCGAGTCCCCCGCGATGGTCCATTTTGCGGTGCCGATGGGGGTCGTGACTGTCCCGTCCTTGCGGAATTCCAGCGTTTCGGAGCAGTCCTCGTCGATCGCGCTCCATTTGCCAGCCATGTATTCCGCCGTGAAGCTGCCCGAGCCGTCAGTTGCGGCGGGGGCAGCCAAGTTCTCGACGAGCTCAGCCGACGCAGGCGGCGCCTCGGCGGCGTTGGAGGCGGCATTCGAGGGCTCGTCTCCGGAATTGACGCCGCAGGCGCCAAGCGCCGCAGCACAGAGCAAGACGACGCTGGCTTTGCTGGAAAGGCTGTTCATCGCATTCTCCTTCGGATGGAACGCGATACAGGCCGGCATTTCCGGCGAACTGGAAATTAGCTTGTTCGTCAGGCGAGCGACTTGACGATCTCTTCGACCATTTTCTTGGCGTCCGACAACAGCATCATCGTATTGTCCCGATAGAAGAGCTCGTTGTCGACGCCGGCATAGCCGACCCCGCCCATCGACCTCTTCACGAACAGCACCGTGCGCGCCTTCTCCACGTCGAGCACCGGCATGCCATAGATTGGCGAGCTCTTGTCGGTCTTCGCGGCCGGATTGGTGACGTCGTTCGCGCCGATGACGAAGGCGACGTCGGTCTGGGCGAACTCGCTGTTGATGTCCTCGAGCTCGAACACTTCGTCATAGGGCACGTTCGCTTCGGCGAGCAGCACGTTCATATGCCCCGGCATGCGTCCCGCGACCGGGTGGATCGCATATTTCACCCGCACGCCCTTGGCCTTGAGCAGGTCGGCCATCTCGCGCAGCGCGTGCTGTGCCTGGCTGACCGCCATTCCGTAGCCCGGGACGATGATCACCTGGTCGGCCTGGCCCATCAGGAAGGCCGCATCCTCGGCCGATCCGCGCTTCCAGGGGCGATCGATCGCGGCGGCCCCTGCCCCGCTGACGGCCTCGCCGCCGAAGCCGCCGGCGATGACCGAGATGAAGCTGCGGTTCATCGCCCGGCACATGATGTAGGAGAGGATCGCGCCCGAGCTTCCGACCAGCGCCCCGGTGATGATCATTGCGCTGTTGTGAAGCGTGAAGCCCATCGCCGCCGCCGCCCAGCCCGAATAGCTGTTCAGCATCGAGATCACGACCGGCATGTCGGCTCCGCCGATCGGAATGATCAGCAGGAAGCCGATCAGGAAGCTGAGCGCGGCAACGGTCCAGAATACCCAGGGGCTCTGGTCCAGGGTGAAATAGCCGATGAGCCCGACGATCGCGGCGAGAGTGCCAAGGTTGATGACGTGCCGGGCCGGCAGCAGGATCGGCGCTCCGGACATGTTCCCGTTGAGCTTCAGGAAGGCGATCACCGAACCGGAAAAGGTGATCGCGCCGATCGCGACGCCGAGCCCCATTTCGACGCGGCTGAGCTGGTGAATCCCCTCGGGGCCAAGGATCCCGTAGGCGTCGGGATTGAGGAAGGCCGCCGCCCCGACCAGCACCGCCGCCATGCCGACCAGGCTGTGGAAGGCCGCGACGAGCTGCGGCATCGCCGTCATCTGGATCTTGCGGGCGGTGACGAGGCCGATCCCGCCCCCGATCAGCATGGCGCCAACGATTTCCCAAAGCGAAGCGATGTCACTGATCGCGAGCGTGGTCGCGACGGCGATGCCCATCCCGGCCATGCCGGTGAGGTTGCCGCGGCGGCTGCTCGCCGGGCTGGAGAGGCCTCTCAGCGCGAGTATGAAGCAAATCCCTGAAACCAGGTAAGCGATGAGGACCCAGGCGGGCGGCGCGTGCGCCGCGAGCTCAGGCATCCTTGCGCTCCCGCTTCTTGTACATCGAGAGCATGCGCTGGGTGACGGCGAAGCCGCCGAAGATGTTCACGCTGGCGAGCGCCACGGCGACAAGGCCTAGCCATTTCGCAGCGGGACTCCCGGCCGCCGCGGCCGCGATCAATGCGCCGACGATGATCACGGAAGAGATCGCATTGGTGACGCTCATCAGCGGTGTGTGAAGCGCCGGCGTCACCGACCAGACGACGTAATAGCCGACGAAGCAGGCCAGAACGAAGATCGACAGGATCGAGATGAAGTCCATCGCCCCTCCGAAACTTGGCCGGCAGTTCTGGCGGGTGAAGTCGAGGCTGTCGAGAGGCTGCCCCGATTTCCGGTAAACCGCCGGAGAGTTTCCGATTTCCTAACCTTTCGCAGGCATGTGCGAGGCGTGCATGCGCGTGGCCCTGAGAACTTCGCCGCCAGGCCCTGGCGCACCCTGCTTTGGATTGCCACTGCCGGGCTGATCTTCGGCGTCCTCGGTCTTGGCGAGATACTCGAGGATGCGCTGCGGACCGGTCGCAACAGCCTGCACCCGCACAAGGCGAGCGGCGAGATCGTCGTCGTCAAGATCGACAATGAGGCGCTCAGGAAATTCGGCCGCTGGCCCTGGCCTCGCAGCTACCATGCGCAATTGACGGACCGGCTCAGCCAGGCCGGCGCGAAAAGGATTTTCTTCGACGTCCAGTTCTACGGGGCGACGAACCCGGTTGACGACCGCCTGTTCGCAGACGCCCTGGAGAGCTCGGGACGGGCAATCATCGCTGTCGGCGGTGCAAGCGGCCCGAATGGGCTCCCTGCCTCGAGCAGGGCCGAGCCGCCGCTTCCGATTTTCGCCGACAATGCCAGGCTCGGTAGCATCTACTGGTCGTACAATTACCAGAACGCCGTCACCCGCGTCCCCTATGCAGCGGTGGTGCATGGACGCATCGTGCCTTCGTTCGCGGCGCTCCTGTCGGGGCGACGGGGCGGCCCGGACAAGGCCTTTCGCCCCGACTATTCGCTGGATCCGACGTCGATCCCCTCGGTCTCGGCGGCAGCCGTCCTCGAAGGCAAGCTCGACGGGGCCGGCATCAAGGGGAAGGACATCATCGTCGGGACCAGCAGCGACCTGCTTGGGGACATGTATTTCGTTCCCGGGGTCGGGCAAATGGGCGGCGTCTTCGTCCACGCTATTAGCGCCGAGACACTGAAGGCAGGCGGGCCCCTCAATCTCGGATGGGCGCCGCTTTTCCTGGTTGCACTTTTTGTCAGCGCGCTTGCCATGTTGCGCAATTCTGATCGCCTGCAGATTGCCCTCGTGGCGGGGACAGTGGTGCTGGTCCTGCTCGGCCCGGCGGCGACAGAGTCTCAGGCCATCTATCTCGACGTCACTCCAGCGCTTTTCGTGTTGCTTGCAACTGCGGCTGCGCTGCTCAGGCGTCGCTTCCAAAAGCGCGGCCTGATCAACCCGGTCTCCGACCTTCCGAACCTGGCCGCGCTGAAGTCCCATCCCGGGGGACGCGACAAGGCTCTGATTGTCGCGCGCATTCTCAACTATTCGGAGATTGTCGCGACCCTTCCGACCAACAGCGAACGGCAGCTGGTTGAGCAGATCGTCACGCGCCTTTCTGTCGGCGCTCCGGAACGCATCCATTATCATGGGGACGGGGGCATTTTTGCCTGGTTCGACGACCCGTCGAAGCCGTTCGGGCAGCATCTCGAAGCGCTTTACGCCCTCTTCCGCACGCCCGTTAAGGCGGCCGGGATGTCAATCGACCTGTCCATCAGCTTCGGGGTTGAGATCGGCAGCAACCGCTCGCTCGCCAACCGGCTTGGAAGCGCCCTGCTCGCTGCCGAGGAAGCGGCTCACGACGGCCTGAAATGGAAATATTACGACCCGGATTCCTTGCAGAGCGCATCCTGGCGACTATCAATGCTGAGCCAGCTCGACGACGCCATCGACCGCGGGGAAGTCTGGGTCGCCTACCAACCCAAGGTTGACCTCAAGACCCGCCGGATCGTCGGCGCCGAAGCGCTCGCTCGCTGGACACACCCCGACAAGGGCCCGATCGCCGCTGCCGAGTTCGTCGGTGCCGCTGAGCAGCATGACAGGATCGGCAAGCTAACCTCATTCGTACTGGAACATGCGATCGCCGCCGCGGCATCGATGAACACGGGTCGCGGCAATTTCGACCTTTCGGTCAACCTGTCCGGAAGGCTGCTTTGCGACCGCAAGCTCGTCGGCAAGATCGCGATCCTGCTCGAGCGACACGGGCTCAATCCAAGGCATCTGACGCTGGAGCTGACCGAAACGGCGGCGCTTGCCGGCAGCGGCGAGGCGCTCGACATGCTGGCGCAGCTGCGCGAGCTCGGGATCAACATCTCCATCGACGATTACGGGACGGGCCTTTCGACCCTCGAATATCTCAAGAAAATCCCGGCGAGCGAAATCAAGATCGACCAGAGCTTCATCAAGGGCATGGTCGAGAACCGGAGCGAACGGCTCATGGTCGGCTCTACGATCGCGCTTGCCCATTCGCTCGGCCGGAAAGTCGTCGCCGAAGGTGTCGAGTCCCGCGAAGCGCTCGACCTTCTCGCCGAAATGGAATGCGACATCGCGCAAGGCTTCATTACGGGCCGGCCGATGAGCCTGGAAAGCCTCAAGCGCCGCGTACAATCAGAACGCCGGTCCAAGGTCGCCTGAAGGCTTTCCTTCCCTGATCCTGAATCCCTGACCGCGGCGGCCGATCGTCCGCCTAGGCCGCTGTTATGGTGAATGATTTGCTAACCATGTTCGTTAGGGTTAACATCCCGCCACTGCCGAATCGCAGTTCGATAAAGGGGATGACCCGATGAAGAAGACGACTCCGGCTCGTTGGAGCTTTTGGACCTGGCTTCTGGGTGGCGGAACGGCCAACGGCGGTTCCAGCGGCTAAAGCCGAGACTGTTTTCAGTTCAGAGTTAGCGTAAGCGCCTGCTTTTGCAGGCGCTTTTCGTATGTGTTGAACGCGCGTGCGGTTGTGTGCTTTGGCCGGCAACATGCTGCGACAGGCGAGCACAATGATCGAAATCAGGGCCCGCGCGCCGGGCCTGCACGAAATCACGCGCAATGTCTTGGACTGGATAGAATCGCAGCGAATCGCCGAGGGCCTGCTAACCCTTTTCTGCACGCACACCTCGGCTTCGCTGCTGATCCAGGAGAACGCGGCGCCTGCCGCCCGGAAGGACCTGGAGCGCTATTTCGAACGTGTCGCGCCCGAAGATCCGTCACTTTACGAACACAACGACGAAGGCCCGGACGACATGCCCGCGCACATCCGGACCGCGCTGACCCAGACGCAATTGTCCATTCCCGTTTGCGACGGCCGAATGGTGCTCGGCACCTGGCAGGGCATTTTCCTGTTCGAGCATCGCCGAGAGCCGCCCGCACGACGTATCGCGCTGCACCTGGTCGGCGAATGAGCGAGCAATCGGTGCGGGCCTGGCTCGCAGAGCATGCGCCCGACCTCCCCCTGATCAAGGTCGTGGAAACGACCGCCACTGTCGAAACCGCGGCCAAGGCGCTTGGAGTCGAGCCCGGACGGATCGCGAAGACGCTGGCCGTGCGCTGCGGAAATCATGTCTTCCTGCTGGTGGCCCGCGGTGACGCGCGTCTCGACAACCGCAAGTGCAAGGACACGTTTGGATCTCGCCCGCGAATGCTCGGGCCCGAGGAGACGCTGGAACTCACCGGCCATCCCGTCGGCGGAGTCTGCCCATTCGGGCTCAAGACCGCCCTGCCCGTCTATCTCGACGAGTCGCTCAAGGCTTTCGAGGTCGTCTATCCGGCCGGCGGGTCGCTCAACACCTCAGTCAAGGTTGCTACGGACAGGCTCTACGAGCTGGTCGGCGAACGCTGGGTCGACCTATGCCGCCTGCCTGGCGAAACGGCGCGGGCTTAGCTCGTCCGCCGTCACTTCGCCGAGCGGCCATGGCGTTCCCAGGATCAGTGAAGCGGCTGCCGCCGCCATCATCGGCGAGGTCTGGAGGCCGAAGCCTCCCTGACCCGCGAGCCAGAAAAAGCCTTGCGGCTCCCCCGAAAAACCCGCGACCGGCATCCGGTCCGGCGAGAAGGTTCGAAGCCCTGCCCATTTGTGGACGATTCGGTAAACCTTGATCGTCGTGCGCTCCTCGATTCGGAATGCGGCGAGCGCCACCTCGTAATCGTCGGGCTGGGCGTCGCAGGGGTCGGTCGGGACCTCGTCCATCGGCGAAGCGAACAGGCGCCCGGATTCGGGCGCGAAATAGAGCTCGTCCCCCACCGTCTTGGCGAACGGCCAGCCACTGATGTCCATGCCCTCGGGACCGTCGAAGGTAATGATGGTCCGGCGCTTCGGCTGAAAACCGAGTGGCGCTACGCCCGCCATGTTCGCGACCCTGTCGGCCCAGGCGCCGGCGGCATTGACCAGGATAGGCGCTAAGAACCGCTCGTCCCGTTCCGTCGTCGCCTGCCAGCTGGACCCGGTACGCTCGATCGACGCGGCGCGGGCGCCTGTGATCAGCCGGCCGCCATTGCGGCGGAGCTTGCGCGCATAACCCTGCAGAAGGGCGTGCGGGTCCAGTCGGATTCCGTTGCGGTCGATAATCCCCGCCACCGCGCCACCTTCTCCCAGCCGCAGGGCGGGGCAAAGCTCGGCCATTTCCTTCTCGCCTGCCCGCTCCAGCGTTGCGTAGGGCACGATCGCCGCGTCCAGTTCGTCCAGCGCAGCCAGCTCGTCGGCCCGCGCATGGACGAGAACCGCCATCCTCCTTCCGAGCGACACCTCGGAAAAGTCATCGGGCGGCTGGTCGAAGAAGGGACGGCTGGCGAGGGTCAGCGCGCGCACCAGCGGATTGCCGAGCGCGTAATGCAGCATGGTCGCGCTTCGCCCGGACGAATGAAAGCCGATTGACTCCTCGCCCTCGAGAACCGTCACCGAAGCCTGTTCGCTGAGCGCCGCCGCGGCCGACAGGCCGGCGACTCCGCCGCCGATGACGAGGATGTCGCTGATCTCCGCCGTCTTCAGAGCTCCGCCAAGCGCTCGCTCACGACCTTGCCATCACGCGTCAAGCGGATGGCCTGGACGATCTCATCCTCATCGGCAAGCTCAGGCGCGTTCTTATCCTTGTCCCAGAAAGCGCTGAGGAAATTGTACAAATTCCTGGAAAATAGAGCAGAAGAATCGGCTGCCAGGCTGCGCGCAAAGTTGGACGCGCCGATGATGGTGACCCCATGCTTCTCGACGATCTCTCCGGCGACCGTCCCCTCGACATTGCCGCCCGAGTCGGCCGCGAGATCGACGATGACGCTCCCCGGTCGCATCGTTGCCAGCTGCTCGTCCGTAATGAGGCACGGAGCCGGTTTTCCGGGGATCAGCGCCGTTGTGATGACGATGTCCTGCTTGGCGATGTGGGTGGAGACGAGCTCCGCCTGGGCCTTGCGATATTCCTCCGACATTTCCGTCGCATAGCCGCCCTTCCCCTCGCCTTCGATGCCGGCGACATTCTCGACGAAGATCGGCTTCGCGCCAAGCGAGAGGATCTGTTCCTTCGTCGCCGAGCGCACGTCGGTTGCGCTGACCTGCGCCCCAAGGCGCTTTGCGGTCGCGATTGCCTGCAGCCCAGCGACTCCGACACCCATGACGAAGACCTTTGCCGGGCTGATTGTCCCGGCCGCCGTCATCATCATCGGAAGTGCGCGGCCGTAGGCCGAAGCCGCCTCGATCACCGCCTTGTAGCCGGCGAGGTTCGACTGCGACGAAAGGATGTCCATCGACTGGGCGCGCGTGATGCGCGGCATCCACTCCATAGCCAGGGCCTGAAGGCCTGCTTTCGCATAGCCCTCGACCCAGTCCCTCCTCCGTAGTGGATCGAGTGAGCCGACCAGAATTGCTCCGTTCGACGTGCCTTCGAGCGTCGCCGGATCGGGCCCGTTGACGCACAGGATGATTCCGGCGCCGCTCAGAGCCTGCTTGCGGCTGACGGCCTTCGCACCGGCTGCCTCGAAGTCGGAATCGGCGACCGAAGCTGCGGCGCCCGCCCCTTTTTCGACCTCGACGCTGGCGCCCAAGGCGATGAATTTCTTGACCGTTTCCGGAATCGCGGCGCACCGGGTCTCACCCGGGCCCGATTCCTTGAGGACCGCGATCTTCACCGGCGGCCCGGGATCAGGCAATGATCAGGATGACGATGAAGGCAGTGATCAGCGACACGATCGCACCCCATTTGAGGAGCTTCGTAAAGCGCGTGTAATCGCGGACGTGGTGAGCCACCTCCGGCGATCCGGGATGCGCCAGGATCGGTTCTTCTTCTTCGGCCATATCCCTTCCCTCTGTCTTGGGTTGCCGGCGTGCATAACAAGCCCTTCCGTCCGGCCCAAGCGCGAAAAGCGAGTCCTTTAATGCGGCTTTTACCGGTCGCGGCTACACGGGGCTGGGAGGTGGACCATGCCCGGCCAGGCCATCCGTTCATTGCTGCTAATCGATGCGGACGCTGCCGAACGGCGGCGGATCTCGGCGATCGCCTCTCGCGCCGGCTGGACCGTAGTAGGAGCAGATGGGCTCGAGACCGCCGCCGCAATCCTCCAAGGCCCCTACGGGGTCGAGGTCAAGGTGGCGCTACTTGGCAATTGGGGCCCTGAGTCCGCCAGCGAGATGATCGACGCGCTTCGTTCCTGTCATGCGGGTCTGCCGGTCCTCGTACTCACCGAGGCCGGACTGCTCCCCAAGGGCGTCGACGCGCTGCGCGCCGGCGCAACCGATTTCCTTGTCCGGCCCGTCGCCCCGGGGCGGCTGCTGGAAGCGCTCGCCGCAGCGGCGGACCGGCGCCGCCCGACCGGCGAGCTCATGCCCCTGGCCGAAAAGCTTGCTCCATCGCTTCCCCTCGAGCAGCTGGTCGGCGCAACTCCGGAATTCCGCTCGTCGCTCGCGGTCGCGGCAAAGGCCGCCCGCAACCGCCTTCCGATCCTGATCGTCGGCGAGCCGGGCACCGGCAAGGAGACGATCGCGCGCGCAATCCATGCCGCCAGCCTGCGCGCGCGGCTCCCGCTCGTGTCGCTGGACTGCAAGGCCGTCGCCGCCAACGTCGTCGACAGCGAACTTTTCGGCCACGAGGCTGGCGCCTTCCCTGGCGCCTTCTCGGCGAAGGACGGAAAATTGGTGAAGGCGAACGGCGGCACGCTGCTTCTGGATGACATCACCGCGCTTCCGACCACCACCCAGGAGGCGCTCGACCGTGCCCTGGCCACCGGCGAGGTCCGGCCGGTCGGGTGCAATGGCAGCCATTCCGTGGATGTCCGGCTGATCGCGACGTCGAGCAGCCCTCTTCCCGACTCTTTCCACCCGCTGTTGCGCGAGAGGTTGGAAAGCACGGTCGTCGTCCTTCCGCCGCTTCGTGAACGGACCAGCGACATCCCGGCGCTCGCCCGGCACATGCTCGCGCGTTTCGCCGAGCAGAAGCTGACACGGGCGGTCGCGATCGATGATGGCGCGCTCGCGGTCCTCATGCGCTACGGCTGGCCCGGTAACGTCCGCCAGCTCGCGAGCGTCCTGCTCCGCGCGGCCCTTCGAAGCGAATCCACCTCGCTGACGGCCGACGATTTCCCGCATATCGCGATCCAATCGCAATTCACGGGCCGTGTCACTGACGTCACGCCGCGGATCAGCAAGCAATCGAAAGAGGCGGCGGTCAACGGGGTCGGGGCGATCACGGTCTTCGACGAGGAAGGCCACATTCGTCCGCTGGAAGAGATCGAGGCCGACCTCATCCGGCTCGCGATCGGCCATTACCGCGGCCGCATGACGGAGGTCGCCAGGCGCCTCGGGATCGGCCGTTCCACCCTCTACCGCAAGCTCGGTGACATCGGGATCGATACGGCCGCCTAGGGCCGCGGCGTCAGCGCCTGATCCCGAAGCCCCCGCCAGACCCGCAGCGCCTGCACGGTATCGGACACATCGTGGACGCGGATGAGCTGCGCGCCCTGCTCGGCAGCCTTCAGAGCGAGCGCGAGGCTGCCTCCAAGTCGCTGGTCGACCGGCGCCTCGTTCGACAGGGCGCCGATGGTGCGCTTGCGGCTCGCCCCGATGACGAGCGGGCAACCGAGTGAGTGAAACAGCGCGAGATTGTTCATCAGCTCGAGGTTATGGGCCACCGTCTTGCCGAAGCCGAAGCCGGTATCCACCAGGATTGCCGAACGATCGATCCCAGCGGATTCTGCCGAAGCGATACGCTCCTCTAGCCACTCATAGACTTCGACCACGACGTCGCCGTAGCGCGGATTGTCCTGCATCGTCTCGGGAGAGCCTTGGTGATGCATCAGGACGACGGGAACCTGTGCCTCAGCCACTACAGCCGCGGAGCGCGCGTCATAGGTCAGCGCAGAGACGTCGTTCACCATATGCGCCCCGGCAGCGATCGCTGCAGTCATGACGTCAGCCTTGCGCGTATCGACGGAGACCGCCGCCCCGCCAGCGGCGAGCTGGCGTATCACGGGCGCCACGCGCTCGATTTCGTCGCCTTCCCAGACGGTTTTCGACCCGGGACGGGTGGATTCCCCGCCGACATCGATAATCGCCGCGCCTTGCTCCGTCATGCGCATGCCAGCGACGGCCGCAGAGGCGTCGTCTTCGTACTGTCCGCCGTCGGAAAAACTGTCGGGCGTGACGTTGACGATCCCCATGACCTGGGGCTGATCGAGCCGGACCGTCCGTTGGCCCAGCCGTAGCGGCGCGCGTTCCCCAGTAAGACGTTGCCATTGATTTGAGAGGTCTTCGTCGAGACGAGCTTCAAGCTCTTGTATAGAAAGGAGCTCGGCCCGCTTTCGCTGCGACCTTTCGATCGTCAGGAGCTCGACCGCCGCAAACCAATTGAGCCCGCCGGCAAGGCGGGCGACCTTCCCGTCATGGGCGAACGGGGAATCGACGAAGGCCGTAGGGCGGATCAGGGTGCGCATCGTGCCGCGCTATAGCGCGGAGAGATGCCGCTGGCGCAAGCTGTCGAGCGGTTGCAGCGTCCCGCCCTCCTCGATGTGCCAGAAGGTCCAGCCGTTACAGGACGGCGCATTGGTCAAAGCGGCGCCCACCTTGTGGATCGAGCCCGAATGCTGGCCTGATTCGATGGATCCGTCCGCTCGAACCCGCGCCGAGAAACGGCGCTTGGTATCGATCAGCACTGTTCCCGGCGGGCACAGGCCGGTTTCGACTAGCAGCCCGAAGGCAATGCGTGGCGCCGAGCGCTTGTCCGCCATCGTCGCCATCGCGCTCTCGTCGAGCGGAAGCGTCGAAGCGATCCGCTGGCGCGCAACCCGGACATAGGCCCGCTCGCGCTCGATCCCGATCCAGCGCCGTCCGAGGCGGCGGGCGACCGCGCCGGTCGTCCCGGTGCCGAAGAAGGGATCAAGGACGACGTCGCCCGGCTTCGTGCAGGCCAGCAGGATGCGGTAAAGCAGTGCCTCGGGCTTCTGCGTCGGGTGCGCTTTCGCGCCATTCTCGCCCCTGACGCGCTCCCCGCCCGCGCATATCGGCAGCACCCAGTCGGAGCGCATCTGCAAATCGTCGTTGAGCGCCTTCATCGCGCGGTAGTTGAACGTGTAACGCGCCTTCTCGTCCTTGGCGCACCAGATCAGCGTTTCATGGGCGTTGGTGAACCGCGTCCCGCGGAAGTTCGGCATCGGGTTCGTCTTGCGCCAGACGATGTCGTTGAGGATCCAGAACTCCGCGTCCTGGAGCAAGGCGCCGACCCGATAGATGTTGTGGTAGCTGCCGATCACCCAGATCGTGCCATCGTCCTTGAGGACTCGGCGCGCCTCGTGGAGCCACTCGCGGGTGAAGTCGTCATAGGCCGCGAGGCTGTCGAATTTGTCCCAATCGTCATCGACGGCGTCGACCCGGCCGCCCTCCGGCCGGAACAGGTCGCCTCCAAGCTGTAGGTTGTAGGGCGGGTCGGCGAAAATCATGTCGACGCTCTTGTCGGGAAGGCGCGCCATTTCCGCGATACAATCGCCCTCGATAATCTCGTCGAAAGGAAGCTGGCGCTTCTCTCTTCGACGCCGGCGAAGCGCGGCCGGATGCTCCGCAACTCGGGCTATAAGGTTCATTCGTGACACACCCCCCTGGTGGGGGCGAAAGTGAGTCAGGGCGGACTCGCGGTCAACCCGCGCGGTGGCGCGGAAAGCGATCCCCGGCTCTAAATCGGCTGGATTGGCGGCAGGCCGACCACAATATGTTGAGTCTCCTTTGCCAGCCCGGACTCAATCGCTGGTGGTTGTGGCGCAAAGGACTCGCCCTCGCGCTTTTCGATCAGCTCGAGCTCGGGCTGGGCCATTCCAAGCTCGATTGCGCGGACCGGCGCAAAGCTTCGCCGGTGGAGCGGTGTCAGCCCGAGCGTCTTCAGCCCGCGATAATGTTCGGGCGTCCCATATCCGCGGTTCGTTTCCCAGCCGTAGCCCGGATAGTCGGCAGCAAGCTCCGCCATCATCCGGTCGCGCGTCACCTTGGCGACGATTGAGGCCGCTGCGATCGAGCGGCATTTCGCGTCGCCATCGACGATCGCCCTGCACGGTCTTTCCCAGCGCGGGCAGGCGTTGCCGTCGACCAGCACCCAGGCTGGCTCGACGCCGAGGGCCTCGACGGCGCGGGTCATTGCCAGCATCCGTGCCCAGTAGATGTTGATCCGGTCGATTTCCTCGACCGTGGCGATCCCAACCCCCCAAGCGGCGCATTTCACGATCCGCGAATAGAGCGCCTCGCGCTTCTCGAGCGGCAAATTCTTCGAATCGTCGATCCCGCGCGGATACTTCTGGCGGTCGAGGATGACCGCCGCGGCCACGACCGGCCCAGCCAGCGGCGCGCATCCGGCCTCGTCGACACCGGCGAGCGGCTGCGGATAGTCGAGCTCCAGCTTGAAGGAACAGCGGCGCGGCATCGAGTCGCCACGCTAATCCAATCCGTTTCCGCCGTTCCAGCGAAAGCTCGAAAACGCGCTTTCATTTCTGTGGATTGGAGGTTGTTAGTCTTCGATCCGCCACGGGGGGAAACGCCGCGCCTCGCCCGCGTGATAGAGGAAGACGATGTTCCCGGAGGGGTCGCGCAGCCGTGCCTCGCGCCACATCCACGGCTGGTTCCTCGGCCCATGCTCGAACGGGATGCCGCTCCTCGCCAGCTTCTCAACACGCTCGTCGAGGTCGTCGCATTCGAGATAGACGGCGGTCGTCGCGCTTATCGTCTCTTCCGGGTCGATCTGCACCGAAAGCGTTGCCCCGCCTGCTGTCTCGAACCGCGCGTAGCCGTTGTCGGGGCTGTCGACGATCTGCTTGAGCCCAAGCGCGCGATAAAAGTCGACTGACTTGCGATAGTCGGTCCCCGTCACTGTCACCTGATTGAGGCGCGGGCCCGCGCCGACGTCGAGCCGTACGCCGCCCTGCCCCACCGGGCCTGATCCCTGGCCGAGGCCGGGCGCCTCGAGCAAAGCGACGCGAACGAACTCTCGCGCCCTGGCGACGGAATCGGCAAGGCTGCAGCCCTGGCCGAGGAACAGGGCGATTGCGCTCGCCAAGGTGCAGCCGGTGCCGTGCGTGCTCGTGGTGTCGATGCGCTTGCCCTGCCAGCTCGTCATGTTGTCGGTCTCGATGAGAGCGTCGGCGATCGCGTCGCCCTCTTCGTGCCCGCCCTTGACCAGCACCGCGCAGCCGTGCGCCCCCACCAAGTGTAGGGCCGCCGCGACAGGATCCTCCTCGTCCGTCAGCGCCTTGAGCTCGGGAAGGTTCGGAGTGGCGATGGTCGCGACGTCCATCAGCCTGCCGAAGGCCCGGATCGTAGCTTCGTCGGCCAGTGCCGAGCCGCTGGTGGCGACCATGACCGGGTCGAAAACGATCGCAAGACCCGGTTGACTGGCCTTGAGCTGCTGGAGCCGCTCGG
>JBKHXB010000010.1:0-45214 GCA_046566245.1 Alphaproteobacteria bacterium
CCAGGGGGTCGAGGCGCAGACGCTGGCCAACGTCTATGCGTCGATCGAGCACGACCACGAGATCGTGCCCGTCATCAACAAGGTCGACCTGCCCGCCGCCGACCCCGAAGGCGTCCGCCAGGAAATCGAGGAGATCATCGGCCTCGACGCGTCCGAGGCGGTGCTCGCGAGCGCCAAGACCGGCCTCGGCATCGAGGAAGTGCTCAACGCCATCGTCGCCAAGATCCCGCCCCCGAAAGGCGACCGCGACGCGCCGCTGAAGGCGATGCTCGTCGACAGCTGGTACGACCCCTATCTCGGCGTCGTCATCCTGGTGCGCGTGATGGACGGCGCGATCAGAAAGGGCCAGCAGATCAAGTTCATGGCCGCGGGCACAACGCACCTGGTCGACCGCGTCGGCTGCTTCACGCCCAAGCGCACCGACCTTCCCGAGCTAGGCGCCGGCGAGATCGGCTTCATCACCGCGCAGATCAAGGAGGTCGCCGAGACCCGCGTCGGCGACACGATCACCGACGCCAAGCGCCCCGCCGCGGCGCCGCTCCCCGGATTCAAGGAGGTCCAGCCGGTCGTCTTCTGCGGCCTGTTCCCGACCGACGCCGCGGACTTCGAGAAGCTCCGCGACAGCCTCTACAAGCTGCGCCTCAACGACGCGTCGTTCAGCTTCGAGATGGAGACCAGCGCCGCATTGGGCTTCGGCTTCCGCTGCGGGTTCCTCGGCCTTTTGCACCTCGAGATCATCCAGGAGCGGCTGACCCGCGAATACGACCTCGACCTCATCACCACTGCGCCCTCCGTCGTGTACCGCGTGCACCTCCGCGGCGGAGAAGTGCGCGAGATCCACAACCCGGCCGACTGGCCCGACGCGAACGCGATCGAGTTGGTCGAGGAGCCGTGGATCGAGGCGACCATCTACGTGCCCGACGAATATCTGGGATCGGTGCTGAAGCTCTGCCAAGACCGCCGCGGCATCCAGAAGAACCTGACCTATGTCGGGACGGGCAGCCACGCGCGCGCCCAGCTCACCTACGAGCTGCCGCTCAACGAGGTGGTTTTCGATTTCTACGACCGCCTGAAGTCGATCAGCCGCGGCTATGCGAGCTTCGATTACCACCAGGTCGGCCACCGGACAGGCGACCTCGTCAAGATGAGCATCCTGGTCAACGGCGAGCCGGTCGACGCGCTCTCCATGATCGTCCACCGCGCCAATGCCGAAAGCCGCGGCCGCGGCATGTGCGAGCGCCTGAAGGACTTGATCCCCCGGCACCTGTTCAAGATTCCGATCCAGGCGGCGATCGGCGGCAAGATCATTGCACGCGAGACCATCGGGGCGCTGCGCAAGGACGTGACGGCGAAATGCTATGGCGGCGATGCGACGCGCAAGCGCAAGCTGCTGGAGAAGCAGAAAGAGGGGAAGAAGCGGATGCGGGAGTACGGGAGTGTGAGTATTCCGCAGGAGGCTTTCATTGCGGCGCTGCGGATGGGGGAGGAATAAGCCCATCTTTCAGTGGGCTGCGGGCACCGGCGTCGAGGCGGATTTTTCCGGCCGCAACCGTATCGCATTTGGCGAGCGAATCGATTATGCCTGCGGAACGGCTTTCACGCCCGGCGTGCCGGTGCGTGGACTCCCTCGCTGGCGTCCCGGCGCCAGCGAGGGCAGTCCCTTCCAGCTTCGACCCACCCTCCTTCCCCCTCCCTGCCAGGGAGGGGAGTTTCCTGTGACCGGTTCAGCGCGTAAGCGTCCGCCATGCATTTCCTCGACCAGGCGAAAATCTTCATCCGCTCCGGCGCGGGCGGGCCGGGCGCGGTCAGCTTCCGGCGCGAGAAGTTCATCGAGTTCGGAGGCCCGGACGGGGGCGACGGAGGCAAGGGCGGCGACGTCGTCTTCGAGGCGGTGCCGGGCCTCAATACGCTGATCGACTTTCGCTACACGCAGCATTTCAGGGCGCCTCGCGGCAAGGGCGGCGCGGGCTCCAACCGCACGGGCGCGGGCGGAAAGGACCTCGTCATCAAGGTGCCGGTGGGGACGCAGGTGCTTGCCGACGACGAGGAGCGCAGCCTACTCGCCGACCTGACGGTCGAGGGGCAGCGCGTGGTGCTTCTGAAAGGCGGGCAGGGCGGCCGCGGCAACGCCAGCTACAAGACCTCGACCAACCGCGCCCCGCGCCAGCACCAGACGGGCGAGCCGGGCGAGGAGATGTGGGTGTGGCTGCGGCTGAAGCTGCTCGCCGACGTCGGGCTGGTGGGCCTGCCGAACGCGGGCAAGTCGACGCTGCTGAACGCGGTGACGAACGCGAGCGCGAAGGTCGGCGCCTATCCGTTCACGACGTTGCGGCCGCAGCTCGGGGTCGTGCGGCACAAGGGCGCGGAGTTCGTGCTCGCCGACATCCCCGGGCTGATCGAGGGGGCGGCGGAAGGCGCGGGGATCGGCGACCGCTTCCTCGGCCATGTCGAGCGGACGCGGCTCCTGCTCCACCTTGTCGACGCCTCGGCGGAGGAGCCGGCGGTCGCGTGGGAGACCGTGCGTGCCGAGCTCGAAAGCTATGGCGCGGGGCTCGCCGACAAGCCCGAAGTGGTCGCGCTGAGCAAGGCGGACTCGGCCGACGGGGAGCAGCTCGAGGCGGCGAAGGTCGCGCTTGCCGCGGCCGGGGCCGGCGAGCCCGTCGTCATCTCGGCCGCGACCGGCGCGGGGATGGAGGCGCTTCTCGACCGGATCGTCGAGGCATTGGGGCCGGCGGCGCGGCCGGACGAGGCCGGGGCAGACGAGACCGGAGAGCGCAAGGCCTGGTCGCCCTTATGAGAATAGCGCTCACCGGCGGCACCGGCTTCGTCGGCTCGCATTTCCTCGACGCGGCCGTCGCGGCCGGCCACGAGGTCGCGGCGCTGACGCGGCGTCCGCAGGAGGAGCGGCCCGGCGTGCGCTGGGTCGAAGGCGCGCTCGACGACGGCGATTCGCTGCGCCGGCTGGTGATGGGCAGCCAGGTGGTGGTGCACATCGCGGGGGTCATCAACGCCCGCGATTCCGAGCAGTTCGAGCGGGGCAATGTCGATGGGACACTGGCGATGCTTGCGGCTTCGACTGCGGCCGGAGTGACGCGCTTCGTCCACGTCTCCTCGCTCGCGGCGCGCGAGCCGAAGCTGTCGCGCTACGGGGCGTCGAAGGCGCGGGCCGAGGAGCTGGTCAGAGGATCGGGCCTGGACTGGGCAATCGTCCGGCCGCCCGCCGTCTACGGGCCCGGCGACAAGGAAACGCTGGAGCTGTTCCGTATGGCGAAAATGCGGCTGATGCTGCTTCCGCCGAGGGGCCACGTTTCGTTGATCCATGTCGACGACCTGGCGCGCCTGCTCCTCGTCCTTGCCGAGCGCGAGGAGGCGGGCGGCGAGCTGTTCGAGCCGGACGACGGCAAGGAGCACGGCTGGACGCACAAGCAGCTCGCGCGCGCGATCGGAGAGGCGGTGAGCCGCAAGAACCTGTCCCTTTCGGTACCGAAGCCGATGCTCCAGCTGGGCGCCGTGATCGACCAGGTCGTCCGGCGCGAACGCGCCAAGCTATCGGTGGACCGCGCAGCCTATTTCAGCCACCGCGATTGGGTGGTTCGAAGCGAGCTCAGGCCTCCTCCAAAGCTGTGGAGGCCGCGCATCGACACGAGGCAGGGTCTGGCAGAGACGGCCGACTGGTACCGGGCGAAGGGCTGGCTCTAGAGCGGCAGCGACAAGCCGTCGGCGGCGGACCCTAGCGGTCGCCCTTGTCGCCCTCCCCGCGCTTCGACTTCGTCTTGGCGTCGCGCTTCTGGTCCGCCGCATGGCTGCGGCCGACATCGTCGCTTTCGCTGAAACGCCCCTCCTCGTCGCGGCGGACGTAGCGCTTGTCGGTCCCGGTATCGATCAGTTCACGCGGCATTTTCTGTCTCCTTGGCTCCGGCACTCGGCCTGGCCGGGCGGGAATGCTTTCCTCGCCCTCTCACCGTGTAACGATGTGGAACGTCCAACGTTTCCGAGCGCCGCATTCGCGCCCCAAAGCGTTGCGATAGGGGCCGCCGCCGAATAGGGGCGTGCAATGACCGACCGCGAAGAAACCTACGCCACGATCGCCAGGCTGATCGAACCCTTCAACAAGAAGGGCGTCGCGATCGGCGAGCACACCCGTTTCCAGCAGGACCTGGAATGGGATAGCCTGACGGCGATGGACTTCGTCGCCTCGGTCGAGGACGAGTTCGACATCCTCATCAGCATGAACCGGGCAGCCGAGATCGAGACCGTCGGCCAGATGGTCGACGCGGTGGGACAGCTCCAGGGCGAGCGGTGAGCGACCTCTTTTCCAAGTTCGACCCCCTTATCGAACAGCGCGAGGCGCTGCTTTCGAGCGGGCTGACCGACCCCTTCAACCTGGTGATGGAGAAGGTCGAAAGCCCGACCGTCGCGATCTGCAACGGCCGACGAACCATTCTCCTCGGCACCTACAATTACATGGGGATGACCTTCGACCCCGACGTCGTCGCAGCCGGCAAGAAGGCGCTCGACGAATTCGGCTCCGGGACGACCGGAAGCCGGGTCCTCAACGGCACCTATGTCGGCCACCGCGAGGTCGAGGCCGCGCTTCGCGAATTTTACGCTTGTGAACACGCGATGGTCTTTTCGACCGGGTACCAGGCCAACCTCGGGATCATCTCGACCATTGCCGGCAAGGACGACTTCATCGTCCTCGACATCGACAGCCATGCGTCGATCTACGACGGCTGCGCGCTCGGCAATGCCCAGGTCGTGCCGTTCCGCCACAACGACGTCGAGGCCCTCGAGAAAAGGCTGAAGCGGATTCCCGAAGGCGCTGGCAAGCTGGTCGTCCTCGAAGGCGTCTATTCGATGCTCGGCGACGTCGCGCCGCTCAAGGAAATGGTCGCGGTTTCCAAGGCGAACGGCGCGATGGTCCTGGTGGACGAAGCCCATTCTATGGGGTTCATCGGCGACAACGGGCGCGGAGTCGCCGAGGCGCAAGGCGTCATCGACGATGTCGATTTCATTATCGGCACCTTTTCCAAGTCGGTCGGCACCGTCGGCGGCTTTTGCGTGTCGAACCACCCGAAGTTCGAGATCCTGAGGCTGGTAACGCGGCCCTACGTGTTCACCGCCTCGCTCCCGCCCTCGGTCGTCGCGACTGCAGCGACCTCAATCCGTAAGCTGATGCACGCGGGCGAGAAACGCGCCCACCTGTGGGAAAATTCCAAGAGGCTCCACTCGGGCCTCAGGCAGCTCGGCTTCAAGCTCGGCACGGACGAGCCGCAGTCGGCGATCATCGCGGTCATCATGCCCGACCTCGAGACAGGAGCGGCGATGTGGGAGGCGCTCCTCAAGGAAGGGCTTTACGTCAATCTCGCCCGGCCGCCGGCGACGCCGGCCGGGATGACGCTACTTCGCTGCTCGCTCTGCGCAGAGCATTCTTCGGGACAGGTCGATGAGATCCTTGCGATGTTCGGTGCAGCAGGACGGGCGACCGGCTGCATTTGAGGGAACCGAACGCCTTCCGTAGGCTACCAGACATGACTAGACTGAAGCCATGACGCCGGGCGGGGACGAAATGCGGTTCGACTGGAGGCGCGGCGGCGCGGCCGCCGGGGCCCTTGTCGCAGTGCTGCTGCTACTCGGCCTGGTCTTCCTCGTCGCAAGCTCGAACCAGGACCGCGACCGGGCGCTCTCGATGGAGCGGCGCGCCTACGAGGTGTCGCTGCTGACGCGGGGCGTGGATGCGAGCATCGCCCGTTCCGAGGCCGCGCTCGGCCGGTTCGTGCTTGACGAGAATGTCAGCGAGAGCGGTTACGCCTATTCGAGCAACTGGCAGCGCGCCGGCCGGCAGATCGACCAGCTCGACAGGCTGCTTCTCCGCGACGCCGCACAGCAGCGGCGGATCGACGAACTTCGCCGGCTGTACGAGGAACGCGGGCAGCAATTCGCTCAGGCGGCGCGGGCGACGCTTGCACGGCGGGGCGCCGGCGGAACCAGCTATTTCTACGCGGCCGCGATCTCCGACACGGGCAAGCAGCTTACCGCAAAGCTCAACGAGATCGCCGACGCGGAGCGCGCCGCGCTCCGACAGCGCATCGAGCGCACGCAATTCTTCTCCGCCCGGGCCGACCAGCTCACCGACTATCTGAGCTGGCTTGGAATACTCGTCGGAGTGGGCGCCATCTTCCTGGGGCTGGTCGCGGTCCAAGCGGTTCGGCAGTTCGCTTATGCGCGGCGGCTCGCCGAAACCGAGACCGAGCGCGCCGAAGCGCTCGAGGAAGCGGTGCGCGAGCGGACGCAGGAGCTGTGGGAGGCCAACCAGGCGCTCAAGGCCGAGGCCGCCGAGCGCGCCGCCGCGGAAGCGCAGCTGCGGCAGGTCCAGAAGATGGAAGCGGTGGGCCAGCTCACCGGTGGCATCGCGCACGACTTCAACAACATGCTCGCGGTCGTCGTCGGCGGCATTGATCTCGCCAGACGGCGGCTGAACGGCCCGCGCCGCGAGGTCATGGCCCATCTCAACAATGCGATGGAGGGCGCGACCCGCGCCGCGGCTTTGACCCGCCGGCTGCTCTCGTTCGCGCGTTCCGAACCGCTCCTCCCCGAGCGGGTCGAGCCGAAGGAGCTGGTTGGGGGCATGTCCGACCTGCTCGACCGGACGCTCGGTGAGCGGATCCAGGTCGAGGTCGACCTGCAGGCCGACACCTGGCCCGTCTACGTCGACCCGCACCAGCTCGAGAATGCGATTGTCAACTTGGCGGTCAACGCCCGCGACGCGATGGACGGCGTCGGCCGGCTCAAGGTCAGCGCCGCCAACGTCACCGTCGCTGCGAACGAGGTCGGCGACATCAGACCTGGGGATTATGTGCGGATTTCGGTGACCGACACCGGCTGCGGAATGACCCCCGAGGTGATGGAGCGGGCGTTCGAGCCCTTCTTCACGACCAAGCCCGTCGGCAAGGGCACCGGATTGGGCTTAAGCCAGATTTTCGGGTTCGCGCACCAGTCAGGAGGCGAGGTCGGGATCGAGAGCGAGGTCGGCAAGGGCACGACAGTCTCCATCTACCTGCCGCGAAGCGAGGCCGAGGCGCCGGTCCGGCTGCATCCGGCGGCACAGCGGATGAGCGAGGAAGAACGGGTCCCCGGAGCGCGTATCCTTGTGGTCGAGGACGACCCGCGCGTGCGAACGTCGACCGTCGAGGCGCTCCAAGACCTCGACTATGATCCCGTCGCCTGCTCGAGCGGCGCCGAGGCGGTCAAACTGTTCGACGGCCAGACCTTCGACCTCGTCATCAGCGACGTGATCATGCCCGAGATGACGGGACCGGAGCTGATCCGGACGCTCAAGAAGAAGCGCAAGGACTTCGCGGTGCTGTTCGTGACCGGCTATGTCGGGGAGGGCGAGGCCGAGAACCTCGTCGGTTACGAGCTGCTTCGCAAGCCGTTCACGGTGGGCGCCCTCGCCTCGGCGGTCGCGACCGCGCTGGCGCGGCCTACCGAACCGCGCCGCTCTTCAGGAGCCGCGGCAGCAAGGTGAGCCCGGCAAGCAGCGGGAAGCGCCGCTGCCAGGGCTTGAGCGCGATCTTCGTTCCCGCGTGGCGGTTGATCTTCCAGGCGATGTAATCCGCTCCGCCGGCGAAGGTCGCGCTGGCCTTGGCGAGGCGAAGCACCGACAGCAGCTTGCCCTTGCGTCGCATGCGCTTCCACCAGCGTAAGCGGGCGCGGCGGTTGCCGACGCACTGGCCGGCGAGCGCCGCCTCGCCGAAGCGCTTGTAGCGAGCCTCGTCGGCCTCGACGATCGCCGCCGAGCGGTCCTTGCGCTCGGCCCGAAGCTCGGTCGCGAAAGTCAGACTGAACGCCTGTTTCCACAGCTCGAGCGCGCCCGTCCCCTTCGGGAGCAGCGGCAGGGTCCAGCACAGAAGGGTGGGCGCACACTGGCTTATCGAGCGGACCATGCGGTCGGCTGCGGCCTTGCTCGACGACCAGACGAGCCGCGAAGGCTGGGCGAAGCGCGCGACGACCGACGTGCTCCGCGCATCCGGCCCGCACTCCCGCTCGAAATCGCTTTCGCTCAGCACCGCATATTTGGCGGCGAGGCCGTCCTTTTCGAAATAGAAGACGTTGGGCGGGACGAGGCGATTGGCGAGCGTGAGCCAGCGCTTGCCATAGGCCGCAGAATAGTCGGAAACGATCAGGTAGAAATCGAGCATCAGCCCGTCGAGTCGCTTCTGGCGAAGGCAGGAGCCGTAGAAGAGCAGGGCTCGGGAAGCCCGCCCGTGGCGGCGCGCGATCGCTTCAGCGAGCGCCGTGACCCGAGGGTCGACCGGCTCGCCGAGCTCAGCCGCGACGAGCTTCCTGAGTTCCGTCATGACTCGCGCGGCTTAGGCCGCCAGCTTGACGAACGAAAGCGGCTGCGCCGGCCTAAGCCGGATGGCGCTTCCGCGCTCGGTGTTGAAGGTCTCGCCGTCGAGTATGACGCTCGAGCTGTCGCCCTCTATCGTGACCTCGTCGACCTCCTGGAAGTGGATTCCGTCGAGCTTGCGGCCCTTGTAGCCGCCGGTGACGCCGGCGATCAGCGCTCGAAGGACGGAGGACGGCCGCTCCTCGATCGCGACCAGCTTCAGCGGGCCGCGGCCCTGGCCCTCGATCTGGCCGGAGAGCAGCAGCTTTTCCAGAGTCGTGACGATCAGAAGGGGGAAGCGGCCGGTGAGCGACTGGGCGCTGTCGGTGGAGACCTGGAGCGGAGTGGCGCGCGGGGGAAGGAAGCTGGCGCGCACCTTGAACAGCAGCTGGAACAGGACCGCGATCGCGGTCAGCGCGTGGCTGATGGCGTTGGGAAGGCCGAGCGGATAAATCTTGTCGCGGCAATAAAGCATGGTGTCGGCAAGGCCGGCGCCGCCGAGGAACATACCGATCACCGGCCGCTCCGAGCCGTCCTTGCGAAGCGCGATGAGCTCGCGGGCGACAAGGTGCGGCGAGAGGTCGCCCTGCGCGAGCTCAACCAGTTTCTCGAGCGAGCGGATCGGGTCGCCGCGGATGCCGAGGTCGAGCGCGATGAGGTTCGTCTTACCGCTCGGCAGCACCGCCATGGGTGGCGGCGAATCGCCGAAATGGCCGCCGTTGTGGATCTCGGTCAGGGCCGCCTGGACCGTGCCGTCGCCGCCGTTGATGACCAACATCTTCGGCCGGACCTGGGCGATGCTTCTGAGCGCATCGCCGATCTGGTCGAACTGCTCGACTTCGTAATGGAAGATATCCGGATGGTCGGCGCAATATTCGCGGATCCGCGACAGCTGGGCGATGTTGCCGGTGGAGCGCGGGTTGGAAAGCAGAGCGACACGCGGACGGCCGCAGGGCCTCGGCTGGAAGCCGGCGCGCTTCCGCGCCTCGCCATCCCCAAGGTCCATCGCCAGAGCTTGCGTTTTCGACATGCTTTTACTGACCGGCCCGCTATGCTTTTCCACGAACAGCGATGATGCCGGTCCGTCGACCGGCCCACCGCCCGCTTGTCCTCTCGGCCTGATTTGCGGCCAAATAATGGTGTAGGGACGACGAAAGTTGCACCGCCTGACTCTCATCGACCGCTACCTCGCCAAGGCGATCGCAGTGCCGCTGATCGGCACGCTGATCCTGGCGGCGATGCTGCTGGTGCTTGAGAAGATGCTCCGGCTGTTCGACTTCGTCGTCAACACGGGCGGCCCGGTGAGCGTCGTCTGGAGGATGCTGGCCAACCTGCTTCCCGAATATTTCTCGCTCGGGATTCCGATCGGGCTTCTGCTCGGGATCCTGCTCGCGTTTCGCAGGCTTGCCTTGTCGTCGGAGCTCGACGCGCTTCGCGGGATCGGAGTCGGCTACGGGCGGATGCTCAAGGTGCCGTACATCTACGCAGCCGGACTGATGCTGCTGAACATCGTCATCGTCGGTTACGTCGACCCGATCGCCCACTATCGTTACGAGGGGCTTCGTTTCGATCTGCGCTCGGGCGCCCTCGGGGCTTCGATCAAGGTCGGCGAATTCAATCGCCTGGGCAAGAGGCTGACGCTCAGGATCGACCGCAGCGAGGAAGAGGGCACCAGGCTCCACGGCATTTTCGTCCAGGTCGACGACGCATCGGGGCAGAGCGTCGTCGCGACCGCCGATTCCGGCCGATTCCTGTCGACCGACGACCCGCAGGTGATCCTCTTCCGGCTTCACAACGGTCGCCTGGTGCAGCAGTCGCCGAAATTCCCGGCGCCGCGGACGCTCACCTTCAACACCTACGACCTGCCGATCAATGTGCCGGCGATCGACCAGTTCCGGCGGCGCGGGATGGACTATGACGAGCTCTACCTGAACGAGCTCTATCGGCTGGGCTACGGCGGCGCGGCCGCGAATCGCGAGCAGCAACTCGGCGCGCAGGCGAACTTCAACTTCCGGATCGTCGAGATCCTGATGATGGCGATGCTGCCGATGCTCGCCGTAGCGCTAGCGGTTCCGCCCAAGCGGAGCAGCTCGGCGCTCGGGATCTTCGTCGGGATCGTGATGGTCGTCGCCTATCACAAAATCAACCAGTACGGGCTGTCGATGGGCGAGCAGGGACGGATCGACCCGATACTCGCCCTGTGGGTGCCGTTCGTCGTCTTCGCGCTTCTGATCGGGTGGATGTACCACGTCATTGCCCACCATCCGGGCGGTCAGCCGATCGGGGCGCTCGAATGGGCGGTGACGAGGACGGCTCGGCGCATCCGCTCGCTGTTCCCGCGCGCCAGGACGGCGGCGTGATCAACCTGCAGTTCTTCCCGTCGCGGCAGCTCGCCTGGTACACGGTGCGGCTCTACCTGACCCGCAGCCTCGCGGTGCTCGTCGGGCTGGTGCTGGTGCTGATGACGCTCGACCTGCTCGGCGAATCGGGGAAGATTCTCGCTGTCCCGGGCAATGGCGAGGCCGAGCTGTGGCGCTACGTCGGTTTGCGAATTCCGCTGCTGGTCTCGCGCTTCCTGCCCTTCTCAGTGCTGCTCGGAACTTTGATCGTCTTCGTCGCGCTGAACCAGCACAGCGAGGTCGTGGCGATGAAAGCCGCCGGGGTTTCGGCCCACCAGTTGCTGGCGCCGCTGATCCTTGCGAGCCTCGTCCTTTCCGTCCTCGCCTTCGCCTTCAACGAGACGGTGGTGGTCCGCTCCGCTCATGCGGTCACGGCGTGGAGCGAGAACGATTACCGGCCGATCAAGCCCGAGAGCGGCTATCTGACCAACGTCTGGGTGATCCGCGGCGGCGACCTGATACGGGCGCGGCACGTCGGCGGTCGCGGCAAGGATTTCCATGCCGAGGGGGTCACCGTCTACCAGCGCCAGGGCGGCGCGCTTCGAAGGGTGATCGACGCCGAGCATGCGCGGCCGCAGGGCGAGATGTGGCGGCTGACCAACGTCACGATTTACGATTCCGCGATGAACTCCGTGACGCGTATCCCCGAAATGACCGGGCTCGCGGGGCTGACGCCGGACCAGCTCACGCTGGCCAAGGTCGACCCGGACGAAACCGGCTTCTTCGAGCTTCGGCGGAAGATCGCGCAGATGGAGGCGGCAGGCAAGCCGACTGCGGAGGCGCGTGCCGGTCTTTGGCACAAGATTTCCGGGCCGCTTTCGATCGTGCTGATGCCGCTCTTGGCGGCGGTTGCGGCTTTCGGGCTCGCCCGTTCGGGCCAGGTGCTGCTCCGCGCGACGGTCGGGATGGCGCTCGGCTTCGCTTATTTCGTCGCCGACAATTTCAGCCTCGCCATGGGCAATGTCGGCGCCTATCCGCCGCTACTCGCCGCCTGGGCGCCTTTCTTTCTGTTCCTGCTGGTCGGCGAAACGGTGCTGATCCGAAGCGAGGAGTAGGTAATATCCCGGAGATTGACGCGTCGCGCGCGGCGTTGCTTAAGTCTCCC
This sequence comes from Alphaproteobacteria bacterium, assembly GCA_046566245.1. Lineage (GTDB taxonomy): Bacteria > Pseudomonadota > Alphaproteobacteria > Sphingomonadales > Sphingomonadaceae > Sphingomicrobium. The sequence goes on from JBKHXB010000010.1 coordinate 11,897, forward strand.
TCCATTCAGTCGCGGCGAACAGGGGACGCGCTTGGCAAACGAAGCCTATCCGGCAGGCGCTCACGATTATGAGAGCGAGGCCGAGGAGCTCGAGCGGGTCGACGCCGCGATGCGGGACACGCCGAGCGGCGCACTCGTGGTTTCGGGGATCGCGGTCGGCCTCCTGATGCTCGGTTGGTTGATTCTTTATTTCTTCGTTTTCATCCCGCGCGGGACGGTCGGCTGATGGCGGCCAGCGAGGGCGCGATACTGAGATCCGAAATCCGCTGGGCCTGGGTGGTCGGCGGGATAGTCGCCGTGATTTTGGGCGCGATCCTGTTTGCCGCTTTGTCGATGGGAATGAACCCGCCGAGCAACCGCGAATATATCGATCCCAAGACCCTCCATCTGTCGTCGGAATTCACGGAGGCGAACCTCGGGACAAGCGTCGATCCCAACGGCCGCGTTGTCGCCCGGATGATCACGACCCAGTTCGAATTCGTCCCCAATTGCATTGTCCTTCCGGCCGGCAGCGACGTGACTTTGCGGTTCGCTTCGCCGGACGTAATCCACGGGATCCTGATCACTGGGACCAACGTCAATACGATGGTCATCCCTGGCTATGTCGCGCAGGTCCACACGCGCCTGACCACAACCGGCGACATGTTGATGCCCTGTCATGAATACTGCGGGCTTGGGCACAGCCAGATGCTGGCGACCGTCAGGGTCGTTCGGCCGGAAGACTTTCGCCCCGACGCGCAGGGAAGGGTGAGCTGTGGCGACGATCGCTGAACCTGCTCCAGCCGCGCCGAAGCGGCGCAGGACCGTAACGGCCGCGCGCGAACTGCAGACGGGCCGACTCGTCGCCGCGCATGTCTGGGTCGGGGTCGCGGCCTTCGCAGTCGCCTGCCTGCTTGGCGTCTGGCAGATGTGGGCGCGAAGCCCGATCGAGGCCCCCTACCACACTGCTTCGAATTACTTTCGCTCGGTTACCCTGCATGGGGTGTCGATGGCCTTCGTCCTGACCACCTTCTTCATCATGGGCTTCGGCTACTATGTCGCAGAGACCGCGCTCAAGCGGCCGTTACCCGGCCTCAAGGTCGCCTGGGGGGCGTTTGCGCTGGGGATCGCCGGCACCTTGATGGCGGCTCTGTCGGTAATCAGCGGCAACGCCTCGGTCCTCTACACTTTCTACCCGCCAATGACGGCGACCGCATGGTTTTACATCGGGCTGGTCCTGGTCGTCGTCGCGTCCTGGGCCTGGTGCGTCTTGATGATCGTCGCGATGCGGCAGTGGAAGGCGGCGAACCGGGGGCAGGCGGTTCCGCTTGCGATGTTCGCGACCGTGGCCAATGCCGTGATGTGGCTGTGGACGACGCTCGGGGTGGCCGCGGAGTTGCTGTTCCAGGTGATCCCCGCAGCCTTGGGATGGAACGCGATGCTGGACGTGGGGCTGTCCCGCACCCTGTTCAGCTGGACGCTTCACGCGATCGTCTATTTCTGGCTCTTCCCGAGCTATATCGCCTTTTACACCATGTTCCCGAGAGCGGCAGGCGGAAGGCTCTTCTCCGACACCATGGGGCGGCTCGCCTTCATCCTCTTCCTTCTCTACTCGCTGCCGGTCGGGCTGCACCACCTGTTCATGGACCCCGAACATTCCAACGGGTTCAAGTTCATTCAGATGTTCCTGACGGCGCTCGTCTCGGTGCCGACGCTGCTCACCATCTTCACCATAACCGCTTCGGCCGAGATTGCCGGCCGGATGCGCGGCGGCCGCGGGCTGTTTGGCTGGATCGGGGCGCTTCCCTGGGACAGGCCGATGGTACTGGCTACTGGCCTTGCTTTCGTGATGCTGTTCTTCGGCGGCGGCGGCGGGCTCATCAACATGAGCTACGGAATGAATGCGATGGTCCACAATACCAGCTGGGTCACCGCGCACTTCCACCTGATCTTCGGCGGCACCGTCGTCATCATGTATTTCGCGATCGCTTACGCGATCTGGCCGAGCATCACCGGCCGCAACTTCGCGGACGTAAAATTGCTTCGGATCCAGCTGTGGAGCTGGTTCGTGGGGATGATGGTGATGACGCTGCCATGGCACTGGACGGGCCTCCAGGGGCAGTGGCGGCGGGTCGCCGCATTCGATTATTCCGACCCGATGATCGCGGCCTGGGGACCTTGGGTGATCGTCAGCCTGGTCGGCGGCATCCTCCTCGCGGCGAGCGCTCTGCTGTTCGTTTACAACCTCGCGATGCTGCACCGCTCGGGGGTCGCGGATGCGCGGCGGACGATCGATTATGCTGAGGCCGTCCACCCTCCCGGGCGGGTTCCGGCGGCGCTCAACGGTTTCGGTCTGTGGAACTGGCTCGTCGCGCTGCTGATGCTGCTCGCCTACGGCTATCCCATCGCGCAATTCTTCCTCGACCCGCCGCCGCAGGCGGTCGTCCATCGGGTGGCGGGATAGATGGCGCGCCGGTCGGCCAACAGATCGAAGCGCCGCCCGCCCAAACGCGCGGGAGCGGGGACTCCGCCTGAGCAGCGCGTCCTCGATCGTCCCTGGCGACTGTGGGCGAGCGCCGCCGTGGTCGCGGCGCTTGGGGTCGGCGGGCTGCTGGGTTTCGTGATTGTCCCAGCCGGGCAGAAAGAGAATGCGGGCCTCAGCATGGGCCACGCCATGCAGCGCGCGGCCGGCCTGCAGCCGGGCTCGCCGGCGGCCCCGCAGCCGCTCGCAACAGCAAGCGCGATCCCGGTCTCGACGGTCAGCTGGGACCCGGAGATCATGCGTATCCTCGCTTCGGGCAACACCACGCGGGGTGCCGCGCTTGCCGCCAGGACCTGCGTCGCCTGCCATGGGGAAAAAGGGATTTCGCAGAGCATTGCGCCTGGACCAATCTTCCCGAGCCTTGCCGGGCAGAGCGCTTACGCGATCTACAAGCAACTTCACGATTATCGCTCTGGAGCGCGCGCAAATCCCCAGATGAGCCCGGTGGCCAAGGCGCTTTCGCCCAGTGACCTTGCCGCTGTCGCGGCCTATTACAGCGATGCGTCGAAGGAGTATGCGGCGCTCGGAGCGCGTGACCATATCGGCGAGGCGAACATCGACCGGCTGGCGCGCGAAGGTGACAGCCGCCGCCGGCTTCCTGCCTGCCTCGCCTGCCACGTCAACGGATCGGGCGGGCCGATCGAAACGCCAGTCATCACGGGCCAGAGCAAGGATTATTTGCTCAGGCAGATGAACGATTTCGCATCGGGAGCGCGCCGCAACGACGTCTATGGGCGGATGCGCGAGATCTCGAAGAAGCTTACGCCGGAGGAGCGCGCCCAACTCGCTCGCTATTTCGAAGGCACGCTCTAACTAGTCACGGCGTTGACAGCTGCTTCGCGCAAGTCGGGCGACAAGGCCCGACAGGCCGCGATGGCTCGTGCGGTGATAGATCGAATCGACACCGAGTTCGGCGCAGAGCCGGCGGTGCGCGGCACCGAGCGCGTGATAGGGCAGGCCCGGAAGCAAGTGGTGGAGCGCGTGATAGCGCAGGCCCACCGGCGCCCACAGAATCGGCAAGGTCGCCGGCGGTGGCACGTTGACGCTGTCGAGATACTGGGCGGTGACGCTCATCGGCTCGCCTTCGTTCTCCCACAGGTGCGCAACCAGGGTGCGGACCTGGTTGAGGAACATCACTCCGGACGCGACGCCCAGGAACACCAGGAAGGCCTTGAGCGGAACGATCCCGGTGGCGGTCAGCGCGACCAGGGCGATGGCCCACAGGCTGCACGCCGCCTCCAGCACCAGCCAGTCGCGGCGGAACTCGCCCTGCGGCGCCGGCCGGCGGAAGCGCGGGTTGATCTGCAGCCCCGAATACTTCGCAACGACCTGTTCGCGCAGCCGCTTCGAGAAGAGCGACAGCGGCGCGAGCAGGGCGAAGCGGATCAGCAGCCCGACCGGCGCGAGGATCGCCGCGACCAGGAACATCGGCAGCGTCCACGGATGCATCAGCGCCAGCGGCAAATACTCGGGGTCGTCGATCGTGCCGTAATATCGCTTGGCATGGTGCTGGTTGTGGACGCCCTCATACATGAAAGACGGCACGAGCAGCGGCACGCCGATCAGCGCGTTCCACGCGGCCCGGAAGCCGGGAACGGCGCGCGGCTTCAGATGCGTGAGCTCGTGGATGAAGCTCCCCGCGCGGTAGAGTGCGAGAATCGCGACGAGCCCGGCGAGGAGCGCCCAGCCGGTGGCTGGAATTAGGATCGCGGCGGCGAGCGCGCCGTAACCCAGGGCGGCGGAGCCGAGCAGGTCGGCCCAGTAGATTCGCGGGTCCGGCGAATTGAGGTCGCGCGTCAGGTCGGCCGCGGCCTTCAGCATGGCGCGGTCGTCGCCCGAGCGCACAGGGGCCGGCGCGGCTGCTGCCGCGGAATAGCGTTCGAAGGTAATTGCGTTGTTCATGATCGTCCCAGCGAGTGGCAGGAGATAGTGGCGCGAACATGGCGCCGCAACGGCTGGCACTTGGCGGCGAGGGCCGCTAGCCCTTTGCAATGACTTCGCCGCTCCTGATCCGGCCGGTCGAAACGGGCGCCGACAAGCGCGCGTTCGTCGATCTCGCCTGGGAGGCGTACCGGGACGATCCCGCCTGGGTGCCGCCGCTGAAGAGCGAAGTGCTGGCGCTGATCGATCCGAACAAGAACCCCTGGTTCGAGCATGCGCGGGCGAAATTGTGGCTGGCGGAGCGCGGCGGCAGGGCCGTCGGCCGGATCAGCGCGCAGGTGGACGCGCTGGTGCTGGAGCATATGGGCGCAGGCACCGGCCAGTGGGGGATGTTCGAGGCGCTCGACGAAGAGGCCGCCGCGGCGCTGATCGCGACCGCCGAGGGCTGGCTTCGCGCGCAGGACATGACCCGCGCCTTGGGGCCGGTCAGCCTGTCGATCTGGGACGAACCGGGGCTCGAGATAGAAGGGTTCGACGAGCCCCCGACGGTGATGATGGGCCATCACCGGCCGGAATATGAGCGCTGGATCGAGAAAGCCGGCTATCGCAAGGCCAAGGACCTTTTGACCTACGAGGTCAACATCGCCGACTGGTGGGACGAGCGGATCGCGCGCCTCATCGCGATGGGCGAAAAGAATCCGCGGATCCGGCTTCGCAAGGTCGACAAGCGCCGCTTCGACGCGGAGGCGCGGCTGATCCTCAACCTGCTCAACGAGGCCTGGTCGGACAATTGGGGCTTCGTCCCGCTGACCGGGGCGGAGATCGCTTATGCCGGCAAGAAGCTCAAGCCCATCATCTACGACGAGCTGGTTTGGGTTGCCGAATATGACGGAGAGCCCGTCGCGTTCATGATCACCTTGCCGGACATCAACGAGCTGATCCGGGACCTTGACGGGCGGCTGTTCCCGTTTGGCTGGGCGAGGCTGCTGTGGCGGCTGCGCAAGCCGCGGACGAGGCGGGCGCGGGTGCCTCTAATGGGCGTTGCGAAGAAACTGCACGGTAGCCGCCTTGCGAGCCAGCTCGCTTTCATGCTGATCGAGTTCACCCGCCGGGAGGTCGTGTCGAAATTCGGGGTCGAAATCGGCGAGTTCGGCTGGATCCTCGAGGACAACAAGGGAATGCTGTCGATCGCCGAGCTCCCTGGGGCACGGATCAATCATCGATATCGTATCTACGAGAAGGCGCTCTGATTCACGAGCATCGGGCTTCGGCCCATTGCCCCCTCGACCTTTAGTCCGCAGACGTGACGATCACGTCCCAATGCTCTTCGAGCAGGCTGAAGCGCCGCGCTTCGTCCGCCTCCAGCTTTTTCTTGTCCGGGTAGAGCCTGGCTTTCGCGGCTTCGAACGCCTTGTCCCAGCTACCCCCCACGACGACGGCTATGGGTGCGTCGCGATAGGTGATCGTCACGCGGAGGTCCCAGCGCTGACCGCCCGCCATGTGCGTGAACGGCTCTTTGGTCTCGATGCGGGTGATGAAGCCCTGCCGCTTCATCTCGTCGAGCAGCGGCTGGTGATTGAGCTTGTAGAGGCGCTTGAACTCGCCCGCCGAGCCCCATTTGATGCGGTAGTAATGCTCGACCGTCACCGTTTCTGCGGGTGGCTGCGCCGGGAGCGGCGTGGCGGCGAAGGCAAGCAACAGAGCGAATGTCGGCAAGTATTTCATGGCGGCGCCCCCCTTCATTCCAGGCTAATCGATATCCGAAGGGCGTCAACGCGCGCGTCGGATCGTCTCGCGCGCTTCGCCGCGCTCGCCTCAAGCTCGGCTATGCGAGCTCGATCCAGGTCGGCGCGTGGTCGGAGGCCTTCTCCTCGCCGCGGGCCCAGCGGTCTACTCCCGCGGCGGCGAGCCGGTCGGCAGCCTCGGGCGAGCAGAGCAGATGGTCGAGCCTGAAGCCGAGGTCGCGCTGCCAACAGCCGGCCGTGTAATCCCAAAAGGTATAGAGCTTGGACTCGTCGGGGTGAAGCGCGCGCAGCGAATCCGTCCAGCCCTGGTGCAAAATCCGCCGCCAGGCCTCGCGCGCTTCGGGCTGCATCACCGCATCGTGGCGAGTGGCGCGGACCGAGAAGACGTCACGGTCCTCCGGCACCACGTTCCAGTCGCCGGCCAGGACCACCGGCCGTTCCTCCTGAAGAAGCTCGGCCGCTTGGGCCGAGAGCCGATCCATCCAGCGGATCTTGTAGTCGAACTTCTCGGTCCCTACCGGGTTGCCGTTGGGTAGGTAGAGGGAAGCGACGACGAGGCCGTCCACCTCCGCCTCGATGTAGCGGCTGTGGCTGTCGTCAGGGTCGCCCGGGAGACCCGTGCGGCGCAGCCTGGGCAAATCGCCGCGGGCGAGCACTGCGACCCCGTTGAAACCCTTCTGTCCGTGCCAGACGGCGCCGTACCCGGCCGCCTCGATGTCGGCGATCGGAAGCGATTCGTCGGCGCACTTCAATTCCTGGAGGCAGACGATGTCCGGCTTCTCGCGGTCGAGCCATTCCAGCAGACGCGGGAGCCGGGCGCGGATTCCGTTCAGGTTGTAGGAGGCGAGCTTCACACGCTGAAGGATGAGCCGCAGCCGCAGCCGGACTGAGCGTTCGGGTTGGTGACACGGAAGGCGGCGCCGCCGAGGTCCTCGACGAAATCGACGGCCGAGCCGCGCACCAGCTCGAGACTCGCCGGATCGACGACCAGCTTCACTCCGGCGGTCTCGGCGACCGCGTCGCCCTCCTCGGGCGCGTCGGCAAGCTCGAAGCTATAGGTGAAGCCCGCGCAGCCGCCGCCGTCAACCGCGAGGCGGAGGATCGCCGGCCTGTGCTTGCGCGCGGCAATCGCCGCCACGCGCCGGGCGGCGTTCTCGGTCAGGCTGATTTCAGGCTCGCTCACGAGGCGCGAGATAGGGAGCGCCTAGGGGAGCGGCAAGCTTGGCGATCAGTTGGAGCCGGGGCCGCCGAGCGCGACCGCGTCCATCGACGGGGCGTTGCCGGCCTTCTTCATCGCGACCAGATAGTCGGTCGAGCGCATGAACGGGATCGGGTTGACCGGGCGGTCGTCGATCCGCACTTCATAGTGGAGGTGCGATCCCGTCGACCGGCCCGTCGAGCCCATGCGCCCGATGACCTGCCCGCGAGTCACGCGCATTCCCGGCTGGACAGTCATGGAGGAAAGGTGGCCGTAACGGGTGACGATCCCGCGGCCGTGGTCGATCTCGACGAGGTTGCCATAGCCGCCGCTGTTCCAGCCAGAGCGAAGGACGACGCCGTCGGCGGTCGCATAGATCGGGGTGCCGACCGGGCCGGCAAGGTCAATTCCCGCGTGCATCGCGGCGCCGCGGCGGAACGGGTCGGCGCGCACGCCGAAGGCGCTCGTGAACTCGGCGCTCTTCACCGGCTTGTCGGACGGGATTGCGATCGCTCCGCCGGCGAGCGTGTCGAGCTTCTTCCAGCTGGTGAACAATTGCTTGAACGTCGGGTCGCCCTTGCCCGAATCGAAGGGTCCGCCGACGCCGCCGCCTGCCGCCGGGTAGAAGCCCATGCGCTTCAGGGCCTCGGGATCGATGTCCTCGTCCTCGAGCGCCGCGGCGAGCGCGAGCTGGCGCTGCTCGATCAGCTGGACGCGCCGTTCGGTCTCCGCCGCGAGCTGCGCGATGTCGAGCGAATAGCTGGTCGTCGAAGGGGCGACCCTCTCGCCGGCCGTCAGCATTTTCCCGGCGGAAAAGCCGGACCAGCCGATGAGCACAAGCGAAACGACGAAGAAAAGGGCCTGCACAGGAGCCGACAGGCGGAAGCGGCGGAGCCGTCGCCCGTCATGGATGAAAAATTCGCGATCGCTGAAGAGGGCTCTCGGAAGTGCCAGCAGCTGCGCCATGTCTGTCCCGCTCCAAAAACCGTCTGGCGCGCGCGGTCCCGGAAACCGGCGCGATGGTGAATCTCGATGTGAAGGAGCTCCCCAGCCCCAACGGCACAGGCGGAAAATTACCCCCCACTCGTGCCGGAGGCGAAACTCACCTCTCTTGGTTAACAAATTCAATCGCTGGAGACGGCCTGCGGGATGAACCGTCCGTCTCATGCGGTGAGTCGTTGGGATTCGTTCGGCGAGTCGCCGGTTGGGCGGAACTTTGCGGCGCCAGCGGCGAATCGGCGAATCTTTCACCCTGTGCCCCCTTGCGAACGTCCGCCCGGCCTTTACAGCGGTGAACGGGCCACGCCGTCCCAACGCGGCGCGCGCTCTCTGGAAGGAGAGTTTCATGACGTCACCACCCGCGGCTCGCCCCGCGAATCCCAGCTTTTCGTCAGGACCCTGCCCCAAGCCGCCCGGCTGGTCGCTAGGCTCGCTCGACACGCGCATCCTCGGCCGGTCGCATCGCTCCGCGCTCGGCAAGGCGCGGTTGCAGGAGGCAATCGAACGCACCCACGCGCTGCTCGAGCTTCCGGCCGATTACCGGCTGGGAATCGTTCCCGCATCCGATACCGGCGCCATGGAGATGGCGATCTGGTCGCTACTCGGGCCGCACCCCGTGACGATGCTGGCTTGGGAGAGCTTCGGCGCGGGCTGGGTGACCGATGTCGCCAAACAGCTCAGGCTCGAGGCCGAAATCCGGACCGCGCCCTACGGCGAAATCTGCGATCTTCGCGGAATCGATCCCGAAAGCGACATCGTCTTCACGTGGAACGGAACGACCAGCGGCGTCCGCGTTCCGAACGCGGACTGGATCGCGGCCGATCGCCGCGGTCTCACTATCTGCGACGCCACGTCGGCCGCATTCGCGCAGGAAATCGACTGGCGAAAAATCGATGTCGCCACCTTCAGCTGGCAGAAGGCGCTGGGCGGCGAGGCCGCGCACGGGATGCTGGTGCTTTCCCCGCGCGCCGTAGAGAGGCTCGAGCACCAGTTGCAGCCGCGTCCGCTTCCCAAGATTTTCCGGCTCACCAAGAACGGGAAGCTGATCGAGGGCATTTTCCGCGGCGAGACGATCAACACGCCCTCGATGCTGTGCGTCGAGGACTGGATCGCGGTGCTGAAGTGGGCGGAGAGCGTCGGCGGGTTGAGGGCCCTGGTCAGCCGCGCTGACGCTAACGCAGCTGCGCTCGACCGCTGGGTGCAATCGGCGGGCTGGATCGAGCACCTGGCAACGGACCCGGCAATACGGTCGAACACCTCCGTTTGCCTGCAGTTCGCCGACCGGAGCGACGAGGAGCGCAACAGGGCGCTTCAGAAAGCCTTGGTGAAGCGGCTGGAGGAAGAAGGCGCGGCTTTCGACGTCGGCGCCTATCGCGATGCGCCGCCCGGGCTCAGGATCTGGTGCGGGGCGACCGTGGAGACAGGTGACATCGAAGCTCTCGGGCCGTGGCTCGACTGGGCGTGGGAGCAAGCGCAATGACCGATCGACCAAGAGTCCTCATCGCCGACAAGATGGACGCCAAGGCCGCGGCGATCTTCCGCGAACGCGGGATCGAGGTGGACGAGAAGCCGGGTCTGTCGGCGGACGAGCTCAAAGCGGTGATCGGCGATTATGACGGCCTTGCGGTCAGGAGCTCGACGCGGGTCACGGCCCCGGTCATGGATGCCGGCCTGCCGCGGCTGAAGGTCATCGGCCGCGCCGGAATCGGTGTCGACACGATCGATGTACCGGCAGCCAGCGCCCGCGGCATCGTCGTCATGAATACGCCGTTCGGGAACTCGATCACGACCGCCGAGCATGCGATCGCGATGCTGTTCGCGCTCGCCCGCGAAATCCCGCAGGCCGACCGCTCGACTCAGGCGGGCAGGTGGGAAAAGAGCCGGTTCATGGGCGTCGAGCTTGCCGGCAAGACGCTCGGGCTGATCGGCTGCGGCAATATCGGCTCGATCGTTGCCGACCGGGCGCATGGGCTCAAGATGAAGGTCGTCGCCTATGATCCGTTCCTCAGCCCGGAGCGCGCGGTGGACCTGGGCGTGGACAAGGTCGAGCTCGACGAGCTGCTGGCGCGCGCCGATTTCATCACGCTGCACACTCCGCTGACCGACCAGACGCGGGGAATCCTTGGCCGCGAGGCGCTTGCGAAGACGAAGAAGGGCGTCCGGATCGTCAATTGCGCGCGTGGCGGGCTAATCGACGAGGCGGCGTTGAAAGAGGCGCTCGAGAGCGGCCAGGTCGCGGGCGCCGCGCTTGACGTCTTCTCCGAGGAGCCCGCGAAGGACAATCCGCTGTTCGGAACGCCGGGCCTCATCTGCACTCCCCACCTCGGCGCGTCGACAACGGAAGCGCAGGTCAATGTCGCGATCCAGATCGCCGAGCAGATGGCCGATTATCTGCTGCTCGGAGGGATCACCAACGCCGTCAACGTGCCCTCGCTGTCGGCCGAGGAAGCCCCGCGGCTCAGGCCCTACATGGCGCTTGCGGAGAAGCTCGGACGGCTGGTCGGGCAGATTGCCGGAGCCGAGATCAGGGGGATCGACATCGAGGTCGAGGGCGCCGCTGCCGAGCTCAACATCAAGCCGATTTCCGGCGCGGTCCTTGCCGGCGTGATGAGCAACTGGTCGGACACGGTGAACATGGTCAATGCGCCCTACCTGGCGAAGGAGCGGGGCCTCGACGTTCGCGAGATCCGGTCGGCCCAGGAAGGCGATTATCACACCCTGGTCGCGGTAACCGCGCGCACCGGCGGCGGCGACAAAAGGGTCGAGGGGACGCTGTTCGGGAACAGCGCTCCGCGGCTCGTCAAGATCTTCGGGATCCCGGTCGAGGCGGAGCTCGCGGGGCAGATGATCTACATCGTCAACACCGACGCGCCGGGCTTCATCGGCGCGCTCGGCACGGCGCTCGGACAGCATGGAGTGAACATCGCCACCTTCAACCTCGGCCGGCGGGCCGCCGGTGGCGAGGCGGTGGCTCTGGTCGCGGTCGACGACCCGATCACTCCCGAGATCTCGGACGAGCTCCACCGCCTGCCCGGCGTCCGCGAGGTAGTGCCGTTGAGCTTTTAAGACGCCGGGGCGCCCCGCCATTTAATCCATGTAAGGTCGAAAAAGGGCGACCGTTCGCCGCCCCGCGCGTTGCGCCTCCTGACAACAGGACCATCGGGAGGACAGGCCGTGAAGCGTCAAACCAAGCGAATTCTGAAGGGCTATGCCTACGCGTGGCTGACCTTGGGTTTCTTTCTCATCTCAATCATCCTGCACTGGACGTTCGGCTGGTACGCGTATCTGGACGAGGCCGCAGAGCACGGCCAGTCGCCACAAGTCCGGGATTATTTGATCGAGGTCTCAAGGCAGACGTTCGAGAACTGGCAGTCGGAGTTCCTGCAGTTGCTCTGGCAAGTGGTCGGCCTTGCTTATTTCCTCTACCTGGGCTCGCCCAGCAGCCACGAGAATGACGACCGGCTGGAGGCGAAGGTCGATGCCCTGCTCCATTTCCACGGCAAGAAGGGCAAGGAGATCATCGTCAAGCTCGACGACCATTTCATGCGGCACCCGCGCGAGCCGCGGCCGACCGTTGAAAAGGACGAGCTCGACAAGCTGATGAACGACGAGAAGCCTGACCTGGTTTAGCCGTCAGGAGACTTTGACCCGATAGCCGGGCTCGCCTAGGAGCGCCGGGGCCGCGCAATCGGGGAAGCAGGACTTGGCAAACGTCACCGTCATCGGCGCCCAGTGGGGCGACGAAGGCAAGGGGAAGATCGTCGACTGGCTCGCGAGCCGGGCCGACATGGTCGTCCGCTTCCAAGGCGGGCACAACGCCGGCCACACGCTCGTCGTCGAGGGCGAGACCTACAAATTGTCGCTGCTTCCGAGCGGCATCGTCACCGGCACTCCGTCGGTCATCGGCAACGGCGTCGTTCTCGACCCCTGGGCGCTGAAGGACGAGGTCGAGCGGATCCGCGCGCAGGGCGTGAAGGTCACGCCCGACCTGCTGATGGTCGCCGAAACCTGCCCGCTGATCCTCCCCATTCACCGCGACCTCGATGCTTTGCGCGAGGACGCGAGCGGCGCCGGAAAGATCGGGACCACCCGTCGCGGCATTGGCCCGGCTTATGAGGACAAGGTCGGAAGACGGGCGATCCGGCTGTGCGACCTTGCCCATCTCGACGACCTCGAGCCGATGCTCGATCGGCTCTGCGCGCACCACGACGCGCTTCGCGCCGGCTTCGGCGAGCCGCCGGTCGACCGCAAGCGGCTGCGTCGCGACCTTTCCGAAATCGCGGAGTTTGTCCTGCCGTTCGCCCGGCCCGTGTGGCGCGAACTCGACAAGGCGGGCCGCAACGGCAAGCGAATCCTGTTCGAGGGCGCGCAGGGCGTGTTGCTCGACGTCGACCACGGCACCTATCCCTTCGTCACCTCGTCGAACACGGTCGCGGGGACGATCGCGTCGGGTAGCGGCACCGGCCCGCACGCCGCCGGCTTCGTGCTCGGCATCACCAAGGCCTATACGACCCGCGTTGGCTCCGGCCCGTTCCCGACCGAGCAGGACAATGAGGTGGGCCACGAGCTCGGCACGCGCGGGCGCGAGTTCGGCACGGTGACCGGGCGGCAGCGCCGATGCGGCTGGTTCGACGCGGTGCTGGTGCGTCAGGCGGTCGCGGTCGGCGGGATCACCGGGATCGCGCTGACCAAGCTCGACGTGCTCGACACGCTCGACACGGTGAAGGTCTGCACGGCCTACAGGCTCGACGGGAAAAAGCTGGAGTATTTGCCGCCGCATCCGGCCGACCAGGCACGGGTCGAGCCAGTCTATGAGGAGATCAAGGGCTGGAAGGCCTCAACCGAGGGCGCGCGCAGCTGGGCCGACCTGCCGGCGCGGGCGATCAAATATGTGCGCCGGATCGAGGAGCTGATCCGCTGCCCGGTGGCGCTGGTGTCCACCAGCCCGGAGCGGGACGACACGATCTTGGTAAGAGATCCCTTTGCGGGCTAGCGCCGCACTTCGAAGCCGTCGAAGTCGCAGCATTCCACGTCCCAGGTCCGCAGGTCCTGGACTTCCGCCGCGAGCGGCCCGTCTCGCATCCGCTCGACCATCTCGCTGACGGCCGCCTCTTCCCCTTCGACATGGGCCTCGACCCGTCCGTCGGGGCAGTTGCGAACCCAGCCCTTCAGTCCAAGCTTGCGCGCCTGATCCTGGGTCCAGGCGCGGTAGAAGACGCCCTGCACGCGTCCCGTCACCCGGACGTGGCGCGCGATTTCAGCCATGGACGGATTCGAGCGCCTCGCGCGCCCATTCCTCGAGCTGGGCCATCAGCCGTCGGTGTGGGAAGGGTCCATAGCTGATCCGGGCAACGCCCGCGGCAGCCCACTGCCGGTTGGGCGGCGCACCCGGAAAGGCGATCAGGTTCAAGGGCAGCGGCACCTCTTTCACTACCCGCTCGACCTGGCGCGGGTCGGCAAGGCGCGGGACGAAGAAGCCGCTCGCGCCCGCTCCGGCGAAGGCCTTGCCGCGCTCGACGACCTCGGCGACCAGGCCATCGTCGTGAACCTGGGTCTTCAGGAAGAGGTCGGTTCGGGCGTTGATGAAGAAGTCCTCGCCGACGGCCTTTCGGAGGGCCTCGATCCGGCGGCACTGGAGGTCGAGCGGGTGAAGCCCCTCGCCGCCGATCACCTGGTCCTCGAAATTGCAGCCGACCGCGCCGGTCTCCTTGAGCCGCGCGGCGTTCGCGCCGGCCTCCTCGGGATCGACCGCATAGGCGCTTTCGAAGTCGATCGTCACAGGGAGGTTGACCGCCGCGACGATCCGGCGCGCATTGTCGAGCACGAAATCCAGCGGCACCTTCTGCCCGTCGCCATAGCCTGACGCGTCGCCGACCGGGTGGCTTCCCGTGGCGATGGCCTTGGCCCCCGCGCGCTCGACGGCCTGGGCGCCCCCGGCGTCCCAGACGTTGTAGAGAACGACTGGATCTCCCGGCACATGGAGCGCCGCGAAAACCTCGCCCTTCGAGGGCATCAAACCCGCTCGGGATAGATTGGGCGGATGTCGACCGGGATGTGGCTCATCGAGGCGATCACCTTTTCCGCCTCCGGGTCGAGCTTCGCCCACTTTCCGAGGAACGCCTTCACGCCCTGGTAATCGCCATTGGCCTGCAGGCGGACGATATCGGCGACGAGGTCGCGAATCGCGCCGTCGATCTTGTCGGGAACGACCCGGAATCGCTGCGCGCCCTCGTCCCAGACCAGCGCGCCCTTGGAGCGGAGATAGCGGTACTGCATCGCCGCGCCCTGGCCATGCGCCTCGCCGATCCCGAAGCGCATCGCCCGGAACAGGCCGGCCACGTAGGTAGCACGGATCTGGTTGCGTAAGGCCTTGGGAAGGATACCGCGGTCCATCATGAACAGGATGTTCCAGGCGCCCATGACGTCGGCCTTGGCCTCCTCGAAGCCGCTGCCCAGCTCCTTCAATCCCTTGTCGACGGTGGTCTTGCGGCCGCCAACCACGATCGACCCCGGCCCGAGGCTGTGGCTGAGCTCGTGGAACAGGGTCTCGTTGAACATATAGGCCTTGGTCACGTCGCCGGCCTGGTCAGGGACCAGCACCAGCGCGGCCATGGGCTTCAGGATCCTCTCGTACTTCGCGCCCAGCACGTTCTGCAGGATCACCTTCTTGGCGCCCTTGGCCTCGCGGACCCGCTCGTCGTTGGGCAGGTTGAAGGCGATGGTCTGGACGCCGGGCACATTGTCGCCGCCGCCATGGACCTGGTCGACGACCGAGATCGGCGATTCGAAGCCGCGCTGGAAATTCTTGTATTTGTCCTCGACCGGAAGATTCGCCTCCATGTCGCGGAGCAGCGCCTTGTACTTGTCGAGCTTTGCCGACTCTTCCGGATTGCGGAGCGTGACAAAGGCCTCGAACGCCGTCTTCCGGCCGTACAGCCCGTCAGTGTAGGTCTCATAAGGGCCGATCGCGATCTCGATTGGCGTGTCCTTGAGGTCCATCCAGGCGAGCTCGGATTCGAAATAATCGTCGGTCCGGAACGCCTTGGCGCGCAGCGTCAGGAACTTCTTGAGGCTCGGGTTGCTGGTCTTCGCCGCCGCCTGCTCGAGCAGCCTGGCCGCGGGCTCAAGCCACTGCTTATATTCCTGGCTGTAGGGCACAGCGACGAGCTTGTCCCCCTGCCGCTTCACGACGGTATAGGGGCTGGTCAGCGCCTCCGCCTCGTCCGAGTGGGCAGCCAGATATTTGTCGAACTCTTCCTTGGTGAGGTCGGCCGGGTAGAAGCCCGCGCCCGGGGGCTTGGGCTTGCCGCCGAAGAAGGGCTTGTCGTCCTCGAGCTCGTCCCAAGGGCCGAAGAAGACGTCGAACTTCTTGAGAAGCTCGGGGTCGTTCTTCGCCTCGACCTCGGCCCGGAGGCGGTCGTAATCGGGGGTCGTCTGGCGCTTGTAGATCTCGCTCATCTGGTTGGCGGCCTGGATGAGCAGGTTGACGACCTCGCGCTCCTCGGCGGTGAGATAGCTCGTGTCGACGTCCATGCGGACCTCGGCGAGCTTGGCGAGGCCATTGGCCTCGGCGGTCTCGGCGGCACCGTTGGCCGTCGCGCTGTTGTTGGTGGTGGTTGCGGCGCCGCATGCGGCGAGCGCGAGGGCGATTGCGGAGGCGGCTCCAAGCCAGCGGATCTGTTTCATGGCCCCGCAACTAGCAGGGGCCGAGCGTCCGCTGCAATCGCACGAAAAAGGGCGCCCGGCCGAAACCGGACGCCCCTGCTTGCGGGCCTGCTTGCGTGCGAGCGGCCCGGCAATGCGGTTTGGCTTAGTCGGCGCTGTTGCCGTCCGCGTCCGCACCTTCGCGAGTCGCGTCCGCCGCTTCCTCGCCGGCTTCGCGGGTCGCGTCCGCCTGGTTCTCGAGGGCGTCCTCGGTTGCCTCGTTGGTGGCGTTGTCGGCGGCCTCTTCGAGGTTGTCCGCCGTCATCTCGGCGTTGACCTCCATGTTGTCGGCGGCCTCTTCCCTGGCGCCCTGGTTGCAGGCGGCGAGAGCGGCAAGTCCGATCGCGACTGCGAGCGTGTGCGTGATCTTCATGTGATGTCGTCCCTGTTCAGTTGCGGGGCAATGCTTGTTGCAGGGCCCTTCGGAAAGGACAAGACGTTTCGGAGGCATTTCGGTTCCGGAGGAAAAAAGAAGAAGCGAAGATCAGTGCACGAACCTCGCGACGACGTCGCGATAGGAACGGCTGACTTTCACCTGGGCGCCCGAATCCAGCACCAGGAAGCACTCCCCGTTGGTGTGCGGCTTCACCTGCCGGACGAGGTCTAGGTTGACGATCGTCGAACGGTGCACCCGCTGGAACCGGCGCGGGTCGAGCCTCTTTTCCAGGTCCTTCATCGTTTCGCGAAGGATGAGCGTGTTGTCGCCCGTCTGGATGCACATGTAATCGCCGGCGGCATCGATCCGCTCGATCGTGTCGACGTCGACGCGGAAGATCTGCCCCTGGTCCTTGATGTTGATCATCTTCTCGAAGCGGCTTGCCGATGGCCCCTCGGCCGCTCCCTCGGCGAGCTCTTCGGCGGCTTCGGGCGCATGCTCGGCCAGCGCCTCCTTCAGCCGCTCGGCTTCTTCCGCGCTGCGTTTCTCCGCGAGCCTCTGGCGGACCCGGTCCAGCGTCGCCGCAAGCCGGTCCTCGTCGACCGGCTTGACGAGATAATCGACGGCCTGCGCCTCGAACGCGCGGATCGCATGCTCTCCGTAAGCGGTCACGAAGACGAACAGCGGCGGCTCGATCTCCAGCAGCCCCTGGATGACCGAAAAGCCGTCGAAGCCGGGCATCTGGATGTCGAGGAAGACGAGGTCGGGCTTGTGCGTCTTGATGGCCCGGATCGCCTCGCGCCCGTTGGCGGCGGTGGCGACGATCTCGACGTCGTCATGGGCCTCCAGCCGCAGCCTCAGCCCCTGGGTCGCAAGGGGCTCGTCATCGACCAGGATGGTCCGGATCGTCATCAGTCCTCGTCTCCGCTCTGGTAGGGAATTTCAAGGATAACGCTGAAACCCCCGTGTTCGTTCTTCCGGGTCATGAAAGTGTGCGCATTGCCGTAGGCCTGCGCCAGCCGTTCCCTGATGTTCACGAGGCCGACTCCGGTCGAGGGACTGGCGACCAGCTCGGCGCTTCCCCCGCCCGGTCCGTTGTCGGCGACCTCGATGCGGACCGCATCGCCCTCCCGGGTCGCGTTGATCCAGATGTCCGCCCCCGTCTCGCTCGGCGTAACCGCATATTTGATCGCATTTTCGATCAGCGGCTGGAGCAATAGCGAGGGCAGGCGGGCCCCGATCGTTTCTGCGTCGATCCGGAAATGCGGGCGCATCCGGTCCTCGAAGCGCATCTTCTCGATTTCGAGGTAGAGCTTCAGCGTCTCCACCTCCTGCGCCAGCGTCACCTTGGCGGTGGATTCGTTGGCGAGCGTGTAGCGAAGGAAGGAGGACAGGCGTGCCAGCATCGCGTTCGCCCGCTCGGTTTGCTTGAGCAGCACCAGCGTCGAGATCGAGTTCAGGGTGTTGAACAGGAAGTGCGGGTTGAGCTGGTAGCGAAGCATCGCCAGCTGCGCCGAGGAGGCTTGGCTCTCGAGCTTCTCGCGCTGGTCGATCTGCTCCTCGAGAAGGATATAATAGTTGATCCCGTAATAGAGCGCCGTCCACGCCGCGAGCAGCGCGAAGTTCAGCAGGATCGCGCCGAGATATTCGACCCCCACGGGCCGCGAATCCGGCTTCAGGAAGGTCGCATAACTCCACGTCTCGATCACCGAGAAGGCCATCGAGGCGACGATCACCGCGGCGAGCGAGAGAACCGCGGTCCACACGACCCGCATCTTGATCAGCCGCCGGAACAGCGCGCCCATCAGCAGCGTGAGCGAATAGCCGGTCGCGGTCAGCAGCGCCGTGTGGATGAGCCACATCGGCCCCATCGAATTGGCGAAGCCCGACAGCGAGCGGAGCAGGAAATAGCCCGCCCATCCGAGCCCTTGCAGGAACCAGAATGCCCGGTTCTTGTCCTCGAAGAAGGGCGCGTCGAGCCCCACGCCCTGGAGAATCGGGCGCGCCGGTGAATCGATTTTGGGCGTTTCGACGCGGCGCCGCCGCTCCCGCGCTTGGGCGGGCGGCTGCGGGCTCAGCGTTGCGCTGTCGGTCGCCATCGCCACGGATATAAGGCGAACTTCCTGCCGTTGCGAGCATCTGGACGCGGGCGCCGGCCTCTGCTTTGCGGCACCGGCGGCGTCCGCAGGGGTTGTTACAGGCGAAGAGGAGAGAAAATGACGCGACTGGGTCTGGCTGCGGCGGCGCTTGCGATCATCCTGGCGGGATGCGGCTCCGAACAGGCGAACAACGCCGCGTCGGACGGGCCGCGCGAGGCGATGGTGGCGCCGATCCTTACCGGCGAGGACGCCAAGGACCCGCACAGTTACGCGCGTCCGCTCGAGGCGCGCGTGACCAACGTCGACCTCGACCTCGACCTCGATTTCCAGGCGCAGCGGGTCGGCGGAACGGCAACTCTCGACATCGAGCGCAAGCCCGATGCCAAGGAGATCGTGCTTGACGACGACGGGCTGGAGATCCAGTCGGTCACTGACGGTTCCGGAAAGGCGCTGGACTACAAGGTTGGCGCGGATGATCCCGACAAGGGTGCGCCGCTGACGATCGCGCTCGGTCCGGACACGAAGAGGATCGTGATCAAGTACCGATCGGCCCCGGACGCGGCGGCCTTGCAGTGGCTGACCCCGGAGCAGACCGCGGGAAAGAAGCACCCCTATCTGCTGAGCCAGGGGCAGCCGACGCTCAACCGGACCTGGATCCCGACGCAGGATTCGCCCGGAATCCGCCAGACCTGGACCGCCAGGGTGACCGCGCCCGCTCCGTTGCGCGTGGTGATGTCCGGCGATCGGCTGACGCCCGACGGAGAGCCCGCGGGCGAAGGCCGCCGTGCCTTCCGCTTCCGCATGGACAAGCCGGTCGCGCCTTATCTCATCGCCATCGCGGCCGGCGACCTCGCCTTCCGCGACCTCGGGCCGCGCACCGGCGTCTGGACGGAGCCGGTGATGCTCGATCAGGCGGCGGCCGAGCTGGCCGACACCGAGAAGATGGTCGAGGCCGCGGAGAAGCTCTACGGCCCCTATCGCTGGGGACGTTATGACGTCATCGTCCTTCCCCCCTCCTTCCCCTACGGCGGGATGGAAAACCCGACCCTCACCTTCCTGACTCCGACGTTCATCGCCGGCGACAAGAGCCTGGTTGGGCTCGTCGCGCATGAGCTTGCGCACAGCTGGTCGGGCAACCTCGTCACCAACGCGACATGGGCCGACAGCTGGCTAAACGAGGGCTTCACCTCCTATTTCGAGAACCGCATCATGGAGGCGCTCTACGGGCCGCGCCGCGCCGCCCAGGAAGCGGCCCTGAGCTTCGACGACATGATGGAGGCTCTGAACGAGGAGAAGAACGACGCGACCACAAGCCTGCATCTGCCTCCGGCGGAAGCCGGGCCCGACGGCGGCGCGAGCGGCATCGTCTACGACAAGGGCGCCGCCTTTTTAAGGACGATCGAGCGAATCGTCGGCCGCGAGCGCTGGGATTCCTACCTGCGCTCCTACTTCGACCGCCACGCGTTCCAGCCGATGACGTCGGCGCGGTTCCTTGCGGATCTGCGCGCCAACCTCGTCAAGGGCGATCCTGAGCTTGAGAAGCAGCTGATGCTCGACCGCTGGGTGTACGAGCCTGGCCTTCCGCCCAACGTCGCCAGGCCCGACCCTGCCGCCTTCGCGGAGGTCGACAAGGCGGTCTCCGCCTTCGTCGCAGGCGGCGCGGCGCCGGCCGGCTTTGACGGCTGGACCACGGCCGAGAAGATGCGGTTCCTTAACCGCCTTCCGCGCCAGCTACCGCGCGGCCGCCTGGCGGAGCTCGACTCGCGCCTCAAGCTCAACGAGGCCGGGAACAACGAGGTGCTGTTCGCCTGGCTGAAGCTTGCGGTCGCCAACCGCTACGAGCCGGCCGTGCCGGCGCTCGAGCGCTTCCTGGCGACGCAGGGGCGCCGCAAGTTCGTCAAGCCGCTGATCGAGGAGCTTGCGGCCGACCGGCAATGGGGACGACCGATTGCAGAGCGGATCTACCGCGAGGCGCGGCCTCTTTACCATTCGGTGACCAGGTCCGACCTCGACGAGCTTGGACTTTTGCCAGGAGCTTCGGCGGCAGGTTCTTAACCGCCTTTTCACCCTCTCGGAGTACCCGCTTCACCTGACCTGAGAAGCGGGAAGCGGATGTACGAAGCTCCTGATCGTTACAAAAGGATGGTCTCCGCCCGTCTCCCGGGCGGGGAATCGCTTGGCATTTCGGCGGGCCAGCCCGATTCGGAAAACTCGCCGCTTCGCGACGCCCAGCTTATTGCTCGCGCGCACCTCGCACCCTTCTTCGCGGCGGCCAATGTCGTCGCTGCGGCGATGGTGGCCGCCTGCCTCTGGACCCAGGTTTCGATACTCTGGCTGGGCGGCTGGGCGGCCGCCGTGGCCGTCGCCAATTTCGCGGCGATGCAGGCGGCCCGCACCCAGTCGGTGACGCACGTCGGCCGTTCAGGGAGGCGGCTTCCCGACTGGATGATGGTTGGCGACATCGTCGGCCGGGCGGGGTTGTGGCTGTCCCTCCCGCTTTACCTGTTCCCATCTCTGTCTCCGGCCTCTCAGGTGATGATCGCGTCCATCACCTCCGGGCTCGGCATCGCTGCCCTCGGCCTCGTCGTTGTCCTGCCCTGCGTTATCGCCTGGATGGCGCTGTTCACCGCGGGGCTAAGCGCTGCGCTGCTGATCGCGAGGAGCAGCGTCCCGGTCGAACACATGCTGTCCATCATGTTCACGCTCGGAGTGGCGATCTTTGGGGTGCTCGCAGTGGCCCGCTGGGCCTTCGCGCAACTTAAGACCAACGCCGATGTCGGCTCGCAGAGCGAGAGCGCCTCGCTTCTCCTGCAGGAATATGAGCAGCGTGGCGTGGGCTGGCTGTGGCAGGTCGATAGCGAGAACCGCGTGACCTATATCAGCTCGCGGATGGTTGCGCTTCTCGGGCGGCCGGCAAACCAGCTGCTTGGGCATTCGCTCCCCTCGCTTCTCGGCGGCCACGCGGAACTCGGCCGCAAGCTGCTCGACAGGGAGCCGTTTGCCAACCTGGAGATGGAGCTGGAGACGGCGCGCGGCCCGCGCTGGATCTCGATCGCTGGCGACCCGATCATCGACACCGCCGGACGGTTCGAGGGATTCCGCGGCGTCGGCTCCGACATCACCGAAATCCGCCAGACCCAGGAACGGCTGACCCACCTTGCCAACATGGACGTCCTCTCCGGGCTGCCGAACCGCGGACGGGTCCGCCAGCTGCTGGGCGAGGCGCTCCGCGAAGCAACCTCGACCAACAGCGCCTGCGCGATCCTGTTCCTCGACCTCGACGGCTTCAAGCCCGTCAACGACACCTTCGGTCACCCGAAAGGCGATGCCGTCCTTCGGGCGGTCGCCAAACGCCTCGTCGACGAGGTTGGGGCGCTCGGGCACGTCGGCCGCATGGGCGGGGACGAGTTTGCGGTGGTGATCCCCGACGCGCAGAGCCGCTCGAAGGTCGAGCAAATGGCGCAGCGGATCATCGATTCGATCAAGGAGCCGTACGACATCGACGGCACCAATATCCGCATCGGAGTGTCGATCGGCTGCGCGTTCGGTCCGATTGACGGGGCGACCGTCGACGACCTGATCCTCAAGGCCGACCTCGCGCTTTACGAGGCCAAGGGCGCGGGCCGCGGGATCGCGCGCTACTTCTCCTCCGAGCTGCAGTCGGAGAAGGAGGACCGGGTGCGGATGGAGGCGGATCTGCGTTCGGCGCTGTCCGCCAAGCAATTCTACCTCGTCTTCCAGCCGCTCATCGCCGCGAAGACCCAGAAGCTGGTCGGCTTCGAGGCGCTGATCCGCTGGAACCACCCGAAGCGGGGGCTGGTGCCGCCGAACATGTTCATCCCCGTCGCCGAGGAAATCGGTCTGATGCCGGCGATCGGAGAATGGGTGATCGACGAGGCGTGCCGCGCCGCGGCAACCTGGCCCGATTCGATCAGCGTGTCGCTCAACGTCAGCCCGAAACAGATCATCCTTCCCGCGCTTCCCAATGTCGTCAGCGAGGCGCTCGGCCGGCACCGCGTCCAGGGCAACCGCATCGAGCTTGAAGTGACCGAGGGCGTGTTCCTCGGCGACAACGGCCAGACGCTCGACGTTCTCAAACGGCTGCGCTCGCTCGGGGTGGGAATCGCGCTCGACGATTTTGGCACCGGCTATTCGTCGATCGGCTATCTGAACAAGGCGATCTTCCACAAGCTGAAGATCGACGGCAGCTTCGTCCGCGAGGCAGGAACCCGGCCCGAGAACGTCGCGATCATCCAGTCGATCGTCCAGCTCGCACAAAGCTTCCGGATGTCGGTCACCGCCGAGGGCGTCGAAACGCCTGAGGATTTCGAGCGCATGCGGGAGCTCGGGTGCGACACGATCCAGGGCTACCTGTTCGGCAAGCCGCTCAGCTACGCGCGCGCCAACGAGATGGTGGAAGGGCTCACCAAGAAGCGCCTGGCAGGCTGAGGCTCCCCGGGACTGCCCGGTCGGCCCAGGCGGGTTGGATCGTTCTTGCGCCCCCGTGGGTTGTGCACTCCAAACCGAAGCGTTGGAGTAACATTTGCGTACCCCCACGATCCTCGCGTCCGTCGCGGCGCTTGCGCTCGCCGCCTGCGATGCAGGTCCCTTCAGCAGTCAGGGCGAAACCGCCGGGCAGGCCAGCGCGGTCACCGACGCCCAGGCCAGCCAGATGCGCGAAGCG
This sequence comes from Alphaproteobacteria bacterium, assembly GCA_046566245.1. Taxonomy (GTDB): domain Bacteria; phylum Pseudomonadota; class Alphaproteobacteria; order Sphingomonadales; family Sphingomonadaceae; genus Sphingomicrobium. The sequence continues at coordinate 35,104 of JBKHXB010000010.1, forward strand.
CTCCGCGGGGCGATTCGCCACGGGTTGACGCCGGACCTTTTCTTCAAGGGCGATCTCGAGAAAGCGAGCGGCGACCAGCTCCGGGGCGCGGTACTCGCCTATGCCTCGGCGCTGGCGATGGGGAAGGTCGACCCGAAGTCCGTCAGCGAGGTCTATACGCTCCCGCGGCCGAAGATTGACGTGAAAGCCGGGTTCGACAAGGCGCTTGCCGACAACAAGCTTCTCGAGTGGCTCGACACGCTTCCCCCGCAGACCGCGGAATATCGAACGCTCTCGCAGGCCTTCGTGCACTATGCCGACCTCGCCTCGAAGACGCCCGACACCAACCTTCCGCGCGGAAAGCCGATGAAGCCCGGATCGAAGGATCCGCGCGTGCCGGCGCTCGCGGAAGCGCTCAAGGCGGGTGGCTATCTTCAGCAGCCTGAAGAGCAGGGGCAGAAGGAGGGGCCCGAAAGTCCGGCCGCCGCCGATGTCTATTCCCCAGAGATCGCGGCGGCGGTGAAGCGCATGCAGCAGGACTTCGGCCTCAAGCCGGACGGCGTTGTCGGCAACGAGACGTTGCGCGCGGTCAACACCAGCGCGAGGGATCGGGCGCGGCAGCTTGCAGTCGCCCTCGAACGGCTGCGCTGGCTTGAAAGGAACCCGCCTGCGACCCGGATCGACGTCAACACGGCCGCGACTCACCTTGAATATTGGCGCGATGGACAACTCGTCGAGAAGCGCCGGGTGGTGGCCGGGCAACCCGGTTGGGAAACGCCGCAGCTCGGCTCGCCCATCTTTCAGCTCGTTGCCAACCCGACCTGGACCGTTCCCGATTCAATCGTCGAGGAAGAAATCTCGAAAAAGAGTCCGGGATGGCTCAGCGCAAACGGCTTCACCCGGAAGAACGGCCGCTGGGTCCAGCAACCGGGGCCCAAGAACTCGCTCGGCGAGGTCAAGTTCGACATGAAGAACGACGAGGCCATCTACCTCCACGATACGCCGGCAAAGGCGCTGTTCGCTTTGCCCAGGAGGCACGAAAGCCATGGCTGCGTGCGGGTCGAAGGCGCCGTCGATTTCGCGCGGCTGCTCGCCCAGCATGACGGTACGCTCGAGCAGTTCGACAAGGCCCTGGCGACGGGAGACGAAGAGTTCATCGCGCTGCGAAGCGAAATCCCCGTCCGGCTGCTCTACCACACGGCCTTCGTCGACAGCGACGGGAGGATCGGTTTCGTCGAGGACGTCTACGGCTGGGACAATGATGTCGCGGCAGCGCTCGGCTACGCAACCCGCAAGCGCGCGGCGGTCAAACACCGCACGGGCGACATAGGACCCTGAGCTAGCGCTCGGCCCAGCGTGCGCGGATGAAGTCGCGGGCCGAGCGGTATTCGGTGGGAGTCACGCGACCGTCCGTGTCGCCGTCGGCGATCGTCTTGAACTCCAGCGCCGCGCGGTCCGCCTCCCGGATCGACAAATGGCCGTCGCCGTCCGAATCGAATGTCACCAAGGCCCATCGCATGAGCGTCGCGTCGCGCTCGAAAAGCTCGATCGCGCGCGGGTTGGCGACCCGGTAGTCGTCAGCCGTTTCTGGCGCGGGCGCGAGCGCGAGCAAGGCAAGAAGCAACGTCATCGCCTCCGACAACGCTCGGGCGGCGGCGCGGTGCCGCTAGCCGAGCGCGTTCTTCACCGCCCGGCACAGCGCTTCGGAGCGGAAGGGCTTGGTGAGGAGCGGCGAATCCGGCGCTACCTCGCGGATGGCGTCAGTCTCGCTGTAGCCGGAGACGAACAGGATCTTCTGGCCAGGCTGGGCCTTGAGGATGCGCCTTGCGACGTCCGCGCCGGACATGGCCGGCATCACGAAATCGAGGACAACGAGGTCCGGCCTTTCCGCGGCGAATTCGGTGAGCGCCGACTTGCCGTCGGCGACTTCGCGCACCCGGTATCCGGCATCGCTCAGCGCCTCGGAAATGAAGCCGCGCACGTCGGGGTCGTCGTCGACGACCAGGATCGACGCGCTCGCCTGCTCCCTGTCGGCGCTCTCCTCCGTGTCTGATGCCGCTTCTTCGCCGGGCCCGGTACTGGCCACCTTGAAGAAGAGGCTGATCGCAGTGCCCTGGCCCGGCGCGGTTTCGATGCGGGCGGTGCCGCCTGACTGTCTCGCCATCCCGTAGACCATCGACAGGCCCAGGCCCGTGCCCTTGCCGATTTCCTTGGTCGTGAAGAAGGGCTCGAACGCGCGGCTCGCGACATCCTCGGTCATCCCGACCCCGGTGTCGCTGATGCACAGCTCGACATAGTCGCCGGGCTCCACCTCAGGGTCGTGCTCGATCCACTTCGAGCGCGTCGTGAACTTCAGCACCCCGCCCTCAGGCATTGCGTCGCGGGCGTTGATCGCAAGGTTCAGGATGGCGACCTCGAGCTGGGTGGGATCGGCCATAACCGGCTTCGTCTCGTCGATCTCGAATTCCTTGGTGATCCCTGGCCCGAGGACGTTGCGAAGAAGCGGCCGCATGTTCTGGATCAGCGGGCCGATCTCAACGGGGCGCACCTCAAGGCGCTGCACGCGGCTGAAGGCGAGCAGCTGGCCCGTGAGCCGCGCGCCGCGCTCGGCGGCGGTCAGGGCGTTGGCCGCGTAGCGCTTGAGCTTCTCGTCCTCGACCTTCCTTGCAACGACATCCAGCCCGCCGACGACCACGGTGAGCAAATTATTGAAATCGTGCGCGATCCCGCCGGTCAGCTGGCCGAGCGCCTCCATCTTCTGGCTCTGCCGGAGCTGCTCCTGAGCCGCTTTCAGGTCGGTGATGTCGCGCGCCTCGAACAGCAGATAGATGATCTTCCCGTCGGGATCGCGGACGGGCTGGATGGCGACGTCGAGGTGCGCAGTCGGGAACCCTGGCCGTTCCATGGCCGCCTCGGTGGTGAAGGGCTCGCCCCTCGCCGCCTGCGCGATGCCCTTCTTCATCAGCGGGATATGCTGCGGATAGGCGCGAAGCGTCGGCGCATCCCAGAGTTTCGAGCCGACGGCTTCATCCGGGTTCGGATAGCGCCAGGCTTCCCGTCGGTGGTTGACCGCGATGATGGTCCCGTCGGGCTCGAGAAGCACGAGCACCTCGAGAGCCGCCTCGAACACCGCGCGGAACTGCGCCTCCGAGCGGGCGAGCTGGGCGGTGCGCTCTTCGACCAGCCGCTTGAGCTCGAGCTCGGCTTCCTTGGCGACGGTGATGTCGCTTGCCACGCCGATGAACCCGATCAGCTCGCCGTCGGGGCCGAACCGCGGCTGTGAAACGCTCCTCAGCCAGCGGTATTCGCCGTCGTAGCGGCGGTATCGCGCCTCGAGGGCGAACGGCTTGAGCGACGCCTCCCCGGCAATGCTCTCGGCGACGATCCGGTCATGGTCGTCCGGGTGGATCCGCTCCCGCCAATCGAGCTTCTCCGCTTCCTCGCGGCTGCCGCCCGGCCCGCTGACGAACTCGACATAGCGGTCGTTGACGAAGTCCCGGACCCGGTCGAGCCGAGTCACCCACATCAGTGCCGGCGCCGAATTGGCGATTCTCCTGAACCGGTCCTCGCTCTCGCGCAGCGCGCGCTCGGCGACCCGTTGTTCCGTGATATCCTGGGATACGACGGCAAAGCCCGTGACACGGCCTTTCGCGTCGCGCCAGGGGATATATTCCGTCTGGACGGCCAGCGGTCCGCGGGTCGGATGAAGAAAATCTGCGACGAAGAATTGCCGCTCGCCGGTCAGCGCGGAATCGATCATCGGCTTTCGGATTGCGTAGGTCTCTTCGCCGATGACGTCCCTGATGTGCTGCCCGAGCAGCTCGGAGCGTGGCCGCTCCAGCCACTCGGCGGTCCGCTTGTTGAGAAACCGCATGCGAACGTCGGAGTCGAAATAAGCCACCATCACCGGCAGCAGGTCGGCGAGTGCGAGCATGCCCGAAGGCGTGAAGAATTCGGGAGGCAGGTGGCCCGCCTGCGTTTCCATGGGCCCGGGGGTGCTTTCGCCCTGCCGGGCCTTGGACCCCGCCTTCTTCACGCCTGTCGCCATGGCGCTGCAAACTGCGCAGCAAGTCACGGAAGCGCAAGGAAAAGCTTTGCCCTAGGCGGCAAGCGTCTCTTCAATCTCCTCCCGGGGGCCGCTCGCGGCGAGCCTCAGCCTGAGCAGCCTAGCGGGCGACTCGGTCTCGCGCGCGCAGCTCAGCCGGGGGGCAATGATCCCCGTCGGCTCGAAACCCAGCTTCTCGAGCACTCGGCCGGACGCGGGATTGTCGAGGAAGTGCGAGCCCTCGAGCGAGCGCAGCCCGAGCGTGCGCGCGATGTCGATGAGCGCCGTGCAGGCCTCGGTGGCTATCCCGCGTCCCCAATGGCCGCGCGCGACCCAGTAGCCGAGCTCAACCGCGCGCGAGGGCCGCCGCCCGAGCCCGCAGGCGCCGACAAGCCGCGGCGCCCCGTTCGTCCGCTCGAAGACCAGGAACGAAGGAAGCACCGGGTCGCGGGGTGCCACAAGGAACGCCTCCGCGTCACGCAGCGCGTAGGGCCAGGGCGCGGTTGCAAGATTTCGGACGATCCGCTCGTCGGCGATCGCGGCGGCGAGCGCCGGCGCGTCCTCGGGAAAACCCGGCCGAAGCAGCAATCTTTGAGTCCTCGCGAACATCGTCCTTCTCCTCGGCCCGCCGCGTAGCGCCGGCGGGTGACAGTTTCGGGAGAAGGCAAAGAAAAAGGGGAGGCCCCTTCCGGGGGCTCCCCTTCTCCCTGTCTGGATTTCGATCCCTGTCGGATCTGGTCCGGGCCGCCCCCTTGTGGGAACGGTCCCTTTCTGACCGTTCCTATGCAGTCGTGTCCGTAATCGGCATCACGTGGACGTACTTGCGGCCCAGCTTGCCGTCTCGGAACGCGACGCAGCCGTCGGTAAGCGCAAAGAGGGTGTGGTCCTTGCCGATCCCGACGTTGTCGCCGGGGTGCCACTTGGTGCCGCGCTGACGCACGATGATATTGCCGGCACGGGCCTGCTGCCCGCCGAACAACTTCACGCCGAGGCGCTTGCTCTCACTGTCGCGGCCGTTGCGGGACGAGCCGCCTGCTTTCTTATGTGCCATGCTTGCTTACTTCTTCGCCTTGGTGGCTTTCTTGGCTGCGGCCTTAGCAGGTGCAGCATTTTCTGTCGATTCCTTTGCGGCCTTGGCCGGAGCTGCCTTCTTCTCGGCCTTCGGCGCCGCTTTCTTCGGCGCTTCGGCCTTTGCCTCGGCCTTCGCCGGGGCAGGCTTGGCCTGCGCCTTCGCGGGAGCCTCGGCCTTGGCCGCAGCGGCCTTCTTTTCGGCGGCCGGCTTCGGCTCGGCCTTCTTGTCGCCAATTGCAACGATCCTCAGGATCGTGTGCTGCTGGCGATGGCCCTTCTTGCGGCGGTAGTTGTGCCGGCGCCGCTTCTTGAACACGGTCACCTTTTCGCCTTTGGCCTGGGCGATGATCTCGGCCGAGACCTTGAGGCCGTCGGTCTTCTTCAGCTCCGAACCCTCGCCGGCAAGGAGGACGTCGCCAAGGGTGATGGTGTCACCGGCATTCCCGTCCAGCTTCTCGACGACGATCTTGTCTCCGGGGGCGACGCGATACTGCTTGCCGCCCGTGCGCACGACTGCGAACATATGGCTTCTCTTCTGTGCTTGTGCCGCGCGCCAGCCTTCGCCCCACGCGCGAAAGCGAGCCGCCTATGGCAGCGGCCCGCCCCTGTCAACCTAGTGCCGGTGCTGCGGGCGAAGCAGGTATTTTCCGCCGTGGAAGCGGTCGAACATCGTCGGGATCGCGGGGTGGTCGACCGGCTCCTCGCTGTCGTCGGGGACGAGGTTCTGCTGGCTGACGTAGGCGACGTAGCTCGTCTCCGCATTTTCCGCGAGCAGGTGATAGAAGGGCTGGTTCTTGGACGGCCGCATTGCCTTGGGAATGGCCTCGTACCATTCCTCGCTGTTCGAGAATTCGGGATCCACGTCGAAGACCACGCCACGGAAGTCGAGCAGTCGGTGGCGCACCACGTCACCGATCGCGAAGCGCGCGCTCGGGATGTCGAAGCTTCCGGTCACCCGGGAACAACGTTTGAAAGGTTCAAAAGGCGTCATGGCTTCCTATCTAGGCAAGCATTGGGGCCGCTGCTAGAGCGCGCCCGCGACCCGGCCGGCGATCCGCCCGGCATTCACCCTCGAGCGGAGAGGTGGCTGAGTGGTCGAAAGCACCGCACTCGAAATGCGGCGTACGGGCAACCGTACCGTGGGTTCGAATCCCACCCTCTCCGCCACCTGCCGAAGCCCGGACATCTTGAAGTTCAATTAGGTCGTTCTAAATTAGCAAAAGCTAATGGAACGTCCCTCAAATCTTGAAATGCTCGTCCGGTTCACGCGGCAATCGCGGGAGGCGGCTACCATGCTGAAAGCGATGGCCAATGAGAGCAGGCTGCTCATCCTGTGCCATCTGGCGGCGAGCGGCGAGCTGTCGGTCGGCCAGCTTGCCGATCGCGTCGACGTTGGCCAATCGGCCTTGTCGCAACACCTTGCGCGCCTTCGCGAAGAGGGGCTGGTGAGCACCCGCAAGCAGGCCCAGACCGTCTATTACAGTCTTTGCGACCCGAAGGCGGAACAGGTGCTGTCGCTGCTTCACGATCTATTCTGCCCGGAGCTTGGGGTGGGCGAGCCCGCAAGCCCTAAAAGGAGCCGATGACAATGACCGACGAACCGCTTCAGCGCGCAATCGATCAAGTTAGAGCGGTCCTTCGTGGGCAGATCAGGGCGCCGCATGTCCAGGCCTTCTTCGACGAGGCGACCTTCACCGCGAGCTACGTCGTCCACGACCCCGCGACCATGGACGCGGCGATCATCGACAGCGTGCTCGACTTCGACCAGCCCTCGGGCCGGACGTCGTTCGAATCGGCCCAGCAGATCGTCGACTTCGTTCGAGAAAAGCAGCTCGTTGTTCGCTTCGTGATGGAAACGCACGCCCACGCGGACCATTTGTCGGCGGCGCCCTGGCTCCAGGAGCAGCTCGGCGGCGAATTGGTGATCGGGTCCGAGATCGTGACCGTCCAGCAGGTCTTCGGGAAAATCTTCAACGAGGGCACCGAGTTCCAGCGCGACGGGTCGCAGTTCGACCGGCTGCTCGAGGACGGCGACGTTCTGTTGCTCGGTGAAATCCCGCTGGTCGCGCTTCACGTGCCCGGTCACACGCCCGCCGACATGGCCTATGTGATCGGCGACGCGGCCTTCGTCGGCGATACGATGTTCATGCCCGACTATGGCACGGCGCGGACGGATTTCCCGGGCGGCGACGCGCGCGACCTTTACCGTTCGGTGCGCAGGCTGATGCGGCTTCCCGACGAGACCCGGGTGTTCCTCTGCCACGACTACAAGGCGCCCAACCGGACCGAGTTCGTGTGGGAGACGACGATGCTCGCCGAGCGCACCGCCAACGTCCACATCCACGAGGCCGTGAGCGAGGACCAGTTCGTCGAGATGCGGACGCAGCGCGATTCCACCCTCGAGATGCCGCGGCTGATCCTGCCTTCGATCCAGGTCAACATGCGCGGCGGCCGCCTGCCCGAGCCGGAGGACAATGGCGTGCGCTACCTGAAGCTTCCACTGAATCAGCTTTAAGGGGCGCTCGATGGAACCGATGTCACCACTGGTCGCGGTCGCCGGAGGAGCGCTGATCGGCGTCGCGGCGGCGCTTCTTCTTCTTCTGACCGGCCGGATCGCCGGAGTCAGCGGGATGCTCGCCGAGGCCAGCCGGATTTCTCCCGGAGGGACCCCATGGCCGCAGGCGGCCGCCTTCGTCGCCGGGCTCCCGCTGGGAGCAGCGCTCGTTTCTCTATTGGCAGGGCCACCGGATATCCGCATCAGCTCGTCGGTCCCGCTCCTGATTGCCGCTGGCTTCCTGGTCGGATTCGGGACCAGGCTCGGCAATGGCTGCACCAGTGGCCACGGCGTGTGCGGGATGGCTCGCCTGTCCCCCCGCTCGATCGCGGCAACTCTGACCTTCATGGCGGCGGGCTTCGTTACCGTCTTCCTCGTCCGCCATGTGCTGGGGGCATGAGCATGCGCGCGCTGCTTCCGGCGCTGATCGCCGGCGTCCTGTTCGGCGCCGGCCTCGCCCTGTCGGACATGGTCAACCCCGCGCGAGTGCTCGGCTTCCTCGACCTCGCCGGCAACTGGGACCCGACCCTTGCGTTCGTCATGGGTGGCGCGCTTCTTCCCTCCGCTGCCGGCTACGCGCTTGCCCGACAGATGAAGCGCCCTCTGCTGGCGCGCGAGTTCCGGATCCCGCGGGCGCGCAAGCTTGAGCCGCGTCTGCTCGCCGGGGCCGCTCTGTTTGGCGTCGGCTGGGGCCTGATCGGCCTGTGCCCTGGTCCCGCTATTGCGGGGCTCGCGTTCGGTCTTTGGCAGGGCGCGCTATTCGTCGCCGCGATGCTCGCCGGAATGGCCGCATACCGCCTCCTTACGCCGACGCGGCGCTGACCAGGTTAGATGCTTGATCCCATCCAGTATCTGCTAGGCACTCTCTCCGGCGCGCTCGTCGGATTCTCGCTCGCCCTGGTCGGAGGCGGAGGATCGATCCTCGCGGTCCCGCTTATGGTCTATCTGGTTGGACTCAAAGAACCCCACGTCGCGATCGGAACGAGCGCGCTCGCGGTCGCGGTCAACGCCGCCACCGGCCTGGCCAACCACGCGCGGGCAGGCACCGTCAAATGGCGCTGCGCCTCGACGTTCGCAGCGGCGGGAGTCGCGGGCGCCTTCGCCGGGTCCTCGCTTGGCAAGGCGTTCGACGGTGAGCGGCTCTTGTTTCTGTTCGCGCTGGTGATGATCGCGGTTGGCGTGATGATGCTCCGCCGGCGAACAGCGGGCGGTCATGCGGAAGTGAAGTTAAATCGCCAGAACGCGCCGAAAATCCTCGGAATCGGCCTTGGCGCGGGCGCCTTCTCCGGTTTCTTTGGGATCGGCGGCGGTTTCCTTATCGTTCCCGGGCTGATCGCGTCGACCGGAATGCCGATGATCAACGCGGTCGGTTCCTCGCTGCTCGCGGTGACCGCTTTCGGACTGACGACCGCTTTCAACTATGCCTTGTCGGGGCTGGTCGACTGGCCACTGGCCACAGCATTCATTCTCGGGGGCGTTGCCGGAGGCCTCGGCGGTGCCCGTCTTGCGAGGCGGCTGTCGGGCGCTGGCCATCTAACCAGCATCTTCGCGGGCCTGATTTTCGTCGTCGCAGCCTACATGCTGTGGATGAGCGGCCGCGCGATCTTCTGACCGATTGCCCAGATGCGCCTGCGGTGGGAAAGGACGGCGATGCCGAAACAACAGACAGGGGTTCCTTCGCTCGGCCTCAGAGCCAACCTGCCGCAGTTCGCGCTGCTGGTGCTCGTCAACGCCTTCGTCGGCGGCATGGTCGGGATCGAGCGCAGCATCCTCCCCGCGCTTGCCGAAACCGAGTTCGCGGTCGCCGAGCGGACGGCGATCCTGTCTTTCATCGCCGTCTTCGGGGTGACGAAGGCGCTGTCCAACTATGCCGCGGGGCGGCTCGGCGACCGGTGGGGGCGAAAGCCGCTGCTGGTCGGCGGCTGGGCGCTCGCGGTCCCCGTGCCCTTCATCCTGATCTGGGCGCCGAGCTGGGCCTGGGTGATCGTCGCCAACCTGTTCCTCGGGGTCAGCCAGGGCCTGACATGGTCGACCGCGGTCATCATGAAGATTGACCTTGCCGGCCCGAAGAGCCGCGGGCTTGCAATGGGCCTCAACGAGTTCGCCGGCTATTTCGCGGTCGCGGTCGCGGCCTGGGCGACGGGCTACCTCGCCTCGGTCTACGGCTTGAGGCCCGAGCCCTTCTACCTCGGCGTCCTGTTCGCGCTTTGCGGACTGCTGCTGTCGGCCATCCTGGTGCGCGAAACGCACGGCCATGCGCACCACGAGGCCCGGTCCCATGCCGGCAAGCACGCCGCCGCTCTGTCGCAGCGCGAAGTGTTCACCCTCACCACGTGGAGGGACCGAAACCTGTCGTCCGCGACTCAGGCTGGCCTGGTCAACAATCTTAACGACGGGCTGGCCTGGGGCCTGTTCCCTTTGGTGTTCGCGGCGGCCGGAATGAACATCGCGCAGGTGGGGCT
>JBKHXB010000011.1:0-44925 GCA_046566245.1 Alphaproteobacteria bacterium
GCGCACGTCGACGTCCTTGAAATCGTTCCACTGACGCTCGGGGGCCGTGACGCCATAGCCGGCGAACACCATTGGCACATTGTTGAGAGCGACGCTCGTCTGACCGTTGAGCGGCGCCCGGACGGCGATCTGCTCGCCCTGGGTCATCGCCATCGGCCCGGCGGGAGTCGTAAATTCGAGGTGCGGAGTGCCGGTGATGTCCGACTTGAGAAGCGGGACGCGCTGGGTCCACTGGCGCTGCCCGTTGACGACTTCGCCTCCAAGCTGGACGCCGGCCGCCTTGAGCTGGGCAACGAGATAATCGACGGTCATCTGCTCGCCGCGCGTCGCGGGGCCGCGGCCCTCGAATGCGTTGGAGCTCAATGTCTGGATGTGCTGCCTGATCTTCGCTTCGTCAAACGCGGGCGGAGTTTGCGCGGAAAGCGCGGCGGCTGCGAGCATGGTTGCGCCGGCCGCGAGCCAACGGATTGTCCTCATGTCCCTATGATCCTTCTTCCGGACGCACCTGCATCCTGTGACGCTCTAACCCTCAGGGGGCGACAGGGTTGCGGGACTATTGCGCCGGGGGAGCGCCCGCCACCCCGTCCCTGGTCCGGTAACGGTCGAACCAGGCGATGATCGCCGCCGCCTTCGCCGCCGACTGGCTCGGACGGGCGGCAATCCCGCCGTGGCTTGCCTCCGGCACTTTGACCAGCGCCGTGGGAACGCCTCTGAGCTTTAGCGCCGAGTAAAGCTGCTCGGATTCGCTGACCGGGGTTCGGTAATCCTCGCTTCCGACAACGACGAGCGTGGGCGTCTTCATGTTGGCGACCAGGCTGAGCGGCGAGCGCGCCCAATAGCTCTGGTAATCATCCCAGGGCTGCTTTCCCATCCAGTAGCGGCCGAAGAAAGGCACGCCGTCGCTGGTCAGGGCCATGCTCGTCCAGTTGATGACTGGCTTTTGCGACGCGGCGGCCTTGAAGCGGTCGGTCTTGCCGATGATCCAGGCCGTCAGGATTCCCCCGCCAGAGCCGCCGGTCACGAACAGGTTGTTCCGGTCCGCGTAGCCCGTTGCGATCGCCGCATCGACTGCGGCCATCAGGTCGTCGAAATTGCTCGCCGGATAGGTTTTGTCGATTCCGTCGGCGAAGGCCTGGCCATAGCCCGTCGAGCCCCGCGGGTTGGTGTAGAGCACCGCGTAGCCCGCGGCCGCATAGAGCTGGTAGTCGGTCGAGAAGTGCGGCCCGTAAGCGGCATAGGGGCCGCCGTGGATTTCGAGGATCATCGGCACCGGTTTGCCAGGCACATAGCTGGCGGGGAGAAGGATCCAGGACGGAACCTTGCCGCCGTCCGGTGCCGTGGCCTCGAAATATTCCAGAGTTCCGAGGTTCTTGCCGCCAAGGTTGAGCTCGTTGAGTCGGGTGAGGCGACGGGTTGCTCCGCCGGTTGCTAGAGCGACGTCGGTTGGCCGGTCGTAAGGGCTGACCGTGATCGCCACGGCCCCCCCACGCGAAACGCTAAAGCCGCCGCCCGCATAGGGCCTGTCGTAAACGGGGCTCGCGGCGTCGCGCGTGATCGGTCGTACGCTTCCGTCGAGGCCGATCCTGGCGACCGTGACCGAGCCCGATTCCTCGTAGCTCGCGAAGAGGGAGCGGCCGTCCGATGCCCATTCGATCTGGTCTATCGACCGGTCGAGGCCGGGGGCTACGAGCCGCGGGGTGCCGCCGCCTGCGCCCATGACGTAGAGGCGGTTCTGCTCGAACGCCTTGGGCGAATCGTCGAAGCCGAGATAGGCGATGGTCCGTCCGTCGGGGGAGACGGTGGGAGCGGTATCCGGGCCGTCGCGCATGGTCAGCGCTGTCACTTGCCCGGATGCAAGGTCCAGCCGGTAGATTTCGCTGTCGCGGCCCGCAATTTCCCAGTCCGGCTCGCGAAGCGCACTGAACAGAATCGCTTGCCCGTCGGCGATCCATTCGGGCGCACCATCGTGATAGGCGCCGAACGTGAGCTGCCTCGGCGCGCCGCCGTCGGAATCGACCATGAAGATCTTGTCGAACCCCGGCTTGATGTACCCCTGGTCGTCCGCGCGGTAGGTAACCTTGTCGTAGATTTCGAGCGGCTTCGCCCAATTGGCGCCTTCGGGCTTGGGCGGGGGAGAACCCAGCTTCAGCCCCTCGTCCGGGACCGTCATCAGATAGGCGATACGACGCCCGTCCGGAGACCAGTTGATGGCCTGCGGGCTATCCGGAAGGCCGGTGACGCGGACCGTCTGCCCGGTGTCCATCCAGCGGACGAACAGCTGCGGGCTTCCGCCCTCGGCGGTGGACACATAGGCCAGCCTGCGCCCGTCGGGAGACCAGCGCGGGCTGAAATGGTCGCCGGTCCCGGCAACGATCGGCCGCTGCTCGCCGGTGGCGACGCTGACCAGCCAGATCGACGAGCGGAGCTTGTCCGTCATGATGTCGGCGGTGCGCCGGACATAAGCGATGCTTCGCCCGTCGGGACTGATCTGCGGGTCCGCCGCGGACGAGAGGTCGAACAGGTCGCGCCCGGTAAAGGCGGGGTTCGGGCCCTCGGCCGGCTTCGCGGTGGCCGGAAGAGCGAAGAATGTCGCGGCGATGATGGCCGCCAGCGGCAGCGAACGAAGTGACTTCACTTGAAACTCCCCTGGGTCAGGGGAGCAGGATTCAACTTTGAAACGCCCGCCGCAAGCGGGATTGTTCGCTCGCGCTATTCCGCCGCGGGAGCTTCCTCGCCACCGGCCTTCTTCTTCGCGGCCTTCTTGCGCGTCTTCGGTTTCACGGCCTTGGGCGGCGCGGGCGTGATCTCGAACGTCGGCGCGTTGTCCTTGATCCGCACCTTCACCTCGCCGCCATGGACGAGCTTGCCGAACAGCAGCTCCTCGGCGAGCGGCTGCTTGATCTTCTCCTGCACGAGCCGGGCCATGGGCCTCGCGCCGTAGAGCTTGTCGTAGCCGCGATCGACGAGCCATTTGCGCGCCTCGTCGTCGAGCTCGATGTGCACTCCGCGGTCGGCGAGCTGCAGCTCGAGCTGCAGGATGAATTTGTCGACGACCCGGGCGACGACCGCCGGCGGCAGGTAGGCGAACGGCACGATCGCATCCAGCCGGTTGCGGAACTCCGGAGTGAACATCTTCTTGACCGCGTCTTCCTGCGCGTCCTCCCGCGTCGCGGCGCCGAAGCCGATCGACTCGCGCGCCATGTCGGCGGCGCCGGCGTTGGTGGTCATGATCAGGATCGTGTTCCTGAAATCGACCGTCTTGCCGTGGTGGTCGGTGAGCTTGCCGTGGTCCATGACCTGAAGGAGGATGTTGAACAGGTCCGGGTGCGCCTTCTCGATCTCGTCGAGCAGCAGCACGCAGTGCGGGTGCTGATCGACCGCGTCGGTGAGCAGCCCGCCCTGGTCGTAGCCGACATAGCCCGGAGGCGCGCCGATCAGCCGGCTGACCGCGTGGCGCTCCATATATTCGCTCATGTCGAAACGCTGCAGCGGGATCCCCATGATCGAGGCGAGTTGGCGCGCAACCTCGGTCTTGCCGACGCCGGTCGGGCCGGAAAACAGGTAGTTGCCGATCGGCTTGTCGGGATCGCGCAGGCCCGCGCGCGAAAGCTTGATCGCGCTCGCCAGCTTCTCGATCGCGAGATCCTGGCCGAAGACCACCCGCTTCAGGTCCGCCTCGAGGTTCTCGAGGACCCGCTTGTCGTCTGTCGAGACCGACTTCGGCGGGATGCGCGCCATGGTCGCGACGACGGCCTCGATCTCCTTGGTGGTGATAACCTTCTTGCGGCGGCTCGGCGGCACCAGCATCTGCATCGCGCCGACCTCGTCGATGACGTCGATCGCCTTGTCTGGAAGCTTGCGGTCGTGGATGTAGCGCGCCGAAAGCTCGACCGCGCTTTTCACCGCGTCGGGCGTGTAGCGAACCTTGTGGTGCTGCTCGAACGACGAGCGGAGCCCGGCGAGAATCTTGATCGTGTCCTCGATGGTCGGCTCGTTGACGTCGATCTTCTGGAACCGCCGGAGCAGCGCCCGGTCCTTTTCGAAATGGTTGCGGAACTCCTTGTAGGTGGTCGAGCCGATGCAGCGGATCGCGCCTGACGAGAGCGCCGGCTTCAGCAGGTTCGACGCGTCCATCGCTCCGCCCGAGGTGGCCCCGGCGCCGATCACGGTGTGGATCTCGTCGATGAACAGGATCGCGTCGGGCATTTTCTCGAGCTCGGCGACCACCGACTTCAGCCGCTCCTCGAAATCGCCGCGGTAGCGGGTCCCGGCGAGCAGCGCGCCCATGTCGAGCGCATAGATCGTCGCGCCCTTGAGTACGTCGGGGACGTCGCCCTCGACGATCTTGCGCGCGAGGCCTTCGGCAATGGCGGTCTTTCCAACGCCAGGATCGCCGACATAGAGCGGGTTGTTCTTCGACCGACGGCACAGGATCTGGACCGTGCGGTCGACCTCCGGCATGCGGCCGATCAGCGGGTCGACCTTGCCGGCGCGCGCCTTCTCGTTGAGGTCGACGGTGAATTGCTTGAGGGCGCTTTCCTTTTTGCCTTCCTTCTCGCCCTTGTCCTCGGCGCCTTCGGGCGGCCGCGGCTCGGCGGACGTTTCGCCCTTGCCGACTCCGTGGCTGATGTAGGTGACGGCATCCAGCCGGCTCATGTCCTGCTGCTGCAGGAAATAGACCGCGTAGCTCTCTCGCTCGGAAAACAGGGCTACCAGGACGTTGGCGCCAGTGACCTCGTCGCGGCCGGACGACTGGACGTGGAGAATGGCGCGCTGGACCACCCGCTGGAACCCGCTGGTTGGCGTCGGATCGGTATTCGTGTCGGCGACCAGGGCGCCGAGTTCGTTGTCGAGGTAATGCTTGACGCTTGCCCGCAGCTCGTCGCGGCTGACCCCGCACGCGGTCATCACCTTCGAGGCGTGCTCGTCGTCGATCAGAGCGATCAGCAAATGCTCGAGGGTCGCATATTCGTGCCGGCGACGGCTTGCCTCGCTCAGCGCGTTATGCAGCGTTTCCTCGAGTTCGCGGGCGAAACTGGGCATCTGGTCTTTTGCTCCCACCGCCCCGGGAAAGAGCCCGGGCTCTCACGAAAACAATGTCATACGCGGGGAACGCTCAATCAAGGGGAGCGGTCCCGCTTATCCCCAGTTTCTAGGCCCGCGCAGCTGTGCCGCGAGTGAACGCGGCAAAAACGCCTAGTCGGGCTTCTTGAACAAATCCTCGGCGGCCGAGCGATGGTCCTGGGCGCGCTTCATGTGGGTTTCGACGCGCGCGATTTCTTCCTTCAGCGCCTCGACGCGCTGCTGAAGCTCCTCGATCGACAAGGGGTCGAGGTCCTGCTTCTTGAGCGCCACGAGCGGATCGTCCGGCTTGCTTGGAAACAGCTCGTCCAGGTCCATGTTCGGGCTCCCTCGCGGAATCGTTGACCCGACAGGCGCGCAAGTCAATAAGCCGCCGCCGTGAGCAGGAGGATCCCGGCGCGGATGAAGGCCGTCGTCGCCCCGCAGCCAGACGGGGCCGAAGAGCTTGCGCTGCTCGACCGGTCGGTGCCGCGGCCGGGCAGGGAGGAGGTCCTGGTCCGGGTCATGGCCGCGGGCGTCAACCGCCCCGACATCCTTCAGCGCCGCGGCCTGTATCCGCCTCCGCCCGGAGCGCCCGACATTCTCGGGCTCGAGATCGCGGGCGAGGTGGTGGAGGCGGGCGAGGGCGCCGGCCATCTCCTCGGCCGGACGGTCTGCGCGCTGGTCGCCGGCGGCGGCTATGCCGAATATTGCGTGGCTCCGGCCGGAACCTGCCTGATGGTCCCGGACTCGCTGTCTCCGGTGGAGGCCGCGGCCATCCCCGAAACCCTTTTCACTGTCTGGTCGAACCTGTTCGAACGGGGCTTCGCCGGCGAAGGCGACACGGCGCTGGTGCACGGCGGAACGAGCGGGATCGGGACGATGGCGATCGCGCTCGGCAAGCTGTTCGGGATACGCATCCTTGTGACCTGCGGGACCGACGAGAAATGCGCGGCCGCCACGGGTCTCGGAGCCGACGCGGCGATCAACTACCGCACGCAAGACTTCGTCGAAGAGGTGAAGCGACTGACCGAAGGGCGCGGGGTCGATGTCGTCCTCGACATGGTCGGCGGCGACTATCTGCCGCGCAACCTCGCTTGCCTTGCCGAGGACGGGCGTCACGTGTCGATCGCGTTCCAGCGCGGTGCGCGCGCCGAGGTCCTGATCCCGGACATCATGCGAAGGCGGCTGATCCTGACCGGATCGACGCTTCGTCCGCGCTCGGTCGAGTTCAAGACGATGGTCGCCGACGAGGTCGCAAGGACGGTGTGGCCCTATGTCGAAGGCGGCCGCCTGAAGCCCGTCATCGATTCCACCTTCCCCCTGACGGACGCGGCCGGCGCGCATGAGCGGATGGAAGAGGGCGCGCACGTCGGCAAGATCGTGATCGAGGTCGCGCGATGACCCGTGCGCCCTTGCCGATCCGACGTCGCGGGACTAAGTCCCTGCATCATCGGCCGCTCCGTGAAGGGGCGGCCCTATTCATTTGTGACGGAGACTAGCCGTGGCCCAGCCCGCTCAGCCCCTGATGCCCCATGCGACCGCCGCCTGGCTGGTCGAAAACACCTCGCTGACCTTCGAGCAGATCGCCGAATTCTGCGGCCTTCATATCCTCGAGGTGCAGGCGATCGCCGACGACACCGCGGCGACCAAGTTGACCGGTCGCGATCCGATCCGCTCCGGCGAGCTGACGCACGAAGAGATCGAGAAGGGGCAGAGCGACCCCGATTACCGGCTGCAGATCCAGAAGGCGCCCGACCAGGTCCGGCGCACCAAGGGGCCGCGCTATACGCCGCTGTCGAAACGCCAGGACAAGCCGGACGGAATCGCCTGGCTGGTCAAGAACCACCCGGAACTCAGCGACGGCCAGATCGGCAAGCTGATCGGCACCACGCGCACGACGATCGCGGCGATCCGCGACCGCAGCCATTGGAACATGGCGAATATCACTCCAAAGGACCCCGTGACGCTCGGCCTTTGCTCGCAGCGCGAGCTCGACGCGGCCGTCGCCAAGGCGCAGAAGGCTGCCGGCGCCGCCGCTCCGGCCGACGAGCATTTCGAAGAGGACCGGCAGGCGCTGATCGACCAGCTGCGGGCCGAGCGCGAACAGCACGCGCGCGACGCCGAGGCGGCGCTGGCGGAGGCCGAAAGGGGCGAAATCCCGGTCGGCGATGAGATCGTCCCAGGCATTCGCGACCCGTTCAAGCGTTGATTCGCGCCCGTTAGAGGCTCATTCCCGTCTGACATGGATACGCCCGATCAAAAGAGCGAAGAGAAAGGAAGCGAGCTGAGCTTTGAGGCGGCGCTCGCACGGCTCGAGGAGATCGTCCGGACGCTCGAGCGTGGCGAGGCCCCGCTCGACCAGTCGATCGAGCTGTACCAGGAGGGCGACCGGCTGAAGCGCCATTGCGAGGCGCGGTTGAAGGCGGCGCAGGCGCGAATCGAGCAGATCGCCTTCGGCAGCGACGGCAAGCCTTCTGGAGTGACCCCGCTCGATGCCGGTTGAGATCGTCGACGGCGCTCGGCTCGATCTCGAAGCCGAAGCCGAACGGGTCTCGGCCGAGGTCGACGATTTCTTCTCGCGGCTACTCCAGCCGCCCGACGACAGCCGCGGCCGCCTTTACGAGGCCATGCGTCATGCGGCAATCGGCGGCGGCAAGAGGCTTCGGCCGCTGCTAACCATCGCCGCGTCGCGGATGTTTCAGATCGACGAGGAAAAGGCGCTCCGGATCGCCGCCGCGATCGAGGCGATCCACGTCTATTCGCTGATCCACGACGATCTGCCGGCGATGGACGATGACGACCTTCGCCGCGGCAAGCCTACCGTCCACAAGGCGTTCGACGAGGCGACCGCGGTGCTCGCCGGCGACTGCCTTCACGCGCTGGCGTTCGAGATCCTCGCTCACGAAGCGACTCACAAGGACCCGCATGTGCGCTCCGAGCTCGTACTCGAGCTGTCGCGCGCCTCCGGGCCCAACGGAATGGCGGGGGGCCAGATGATGGACCTGGAGGCCGAAGGCCAGTCGCTCGACCTGCCGGCAATCACGAGGCTGCAGCAGCTAAAGACAGGCGCCCTCATCGAATATGCGGTCGAAGCGCCTTGCATCGTCATCCGCCTCGCCAAGGAGGCGCGCACCCCGTACCGCGGTTATGCGCGCAACGTTGGACTCGCCTTCCAAATCACGGACGACCTCATCGACCATAGCGGCAACGAAGCGCGGGCAGGAAAGCGCACGGGCAAGGACGCGAGGGCGGGAAAGGCGACGTTCGTGTCGCTGTTCGGCCCGGATCGCGCCCGGCAGCAGGCGCTGCTCCTGGTCGACCAGGCGATTGACCATCTCTCCGACCATGGCGAAGAAGCCGACATGCTGCGCGCAATCGCGCGCTTCGCAGTGGAGCGGGACCGGTAGGCATGGCAGACAGAATCGGAGTCTATCCCGGGACCTTCGACCCGATCACCCTCGGGCACCTCGACATCATCCGAAGGGCGACGCACCTCGTCGACCGGCTGGTGATCGGGGTCACCACGAACCCGTCCAAGCAGCCGATGTTCTCGCTCGAGCAGAGGCTGGAGATGGTGCGGCGGGAAACCGCCGGTATCGAGGGCAAGATCGAGGTGGTCGACTTCGATTCGCTGCTCATGGACTTCGCCGAGCGCGAAGGCGCGACGGTCATCATCCGCGGCCTGCGCGCCGCCGGGGACTTCGAATATGAATTCCAGATGGCGGGCATGAACCAGCAGCTGAACAGCCGGATCGAGACCGTCTTCCTGATGGCGGCGGTCTCGCTCCAGCCGATCGCGTCACGCCTGGTTAAGGAGATCGCCCGCTATGGGGGGTCGATCGACAAGTTCGTCACCCCGGCGGTCGCCGCCGACGTCGCCCGCCAGCTTGGCCGAGGCTGAAGGACCGTTTGAAATGAAGCTTATCGCGCTCCCGTTCCTCGCGGCGGCCCTTCTCGCCGCAGCGCCCGAACCGGCCGCCCCGCCACCGCTGCCGCTCAACCCGCCGGCAGAGATTGCGGCCGACCCCGCTAACCGCCTTACTCTGCAGCTTACCAACGGCGGTACGGTCATCATCGTGCTTCGCCCGGATGCGGCGCCAATGCATGTCGAGCGGGTCCGCACCTTGGTCCGCTCCGGCTTCTACGACGGCACACCCTTCCACAGGGTGATCCCCGGCTTCATGGCGCAGGGCGGCGATCCGACCGGGTCCGGCGAGGGCGGATCGAAGCTTCCGGACCTCAAGGCAGAGTTCAACACGCTGCCGCACCTGCGAGGCACCGTCGCCGCGGCCCGGACCGCCGACAATACGGACACGGCCAACAGCCAGTTCTACATCATGTTCGCGCCGGACAGCTCCTTGAACGGCAATTACACGGTGTTCGGGCGGGTAATCTCGGGGATGGACGTGGTCGACCGGATCGCTCCCGGAGAGCCGCCGGCCGAGCCGACCCGAATCGTCAAGGCGACGATCGGCGGCTAGTTGCCGCACCGATGCGCGTCGACCTCTTCGATTTCGACCTTCCCAACGACCGGATCGCGCTTCGCCCGGCTCGCCCGCGGGATTCCGCGCGCCTGCTCCTCGTCGAGGGCGACCGGATAAACGACCGCCGCGTCCTCGACCTTCCCGACCTGCTTCGGCCGGGAGATGTCCTCGTCTTCAACGACACCAAGGTCATCCCCGCGCAGCTAGAGGGCCGGCGCGGAGAGGCGCGGATCGGGGTGACGCTCCACAAGCGGGAAGGACCGCGCAGCTGGTGGTCGTTCGTCCGCAACGCCAAGCGGCTGCATCCCGGCGACCGGATCGATTTCGAGGAAGGCGTTTCGGCCTCGGCCATCGAGAAAGCGGAAGACGGCAGCTTTCTCATCCAGTTCCATGGCGACGAGCCTGTCGAGACCCTGATCGAGCGCGCCGGGCGGATGCCACTGCCGCCCTATATCGCCTCGAAGCGCCCGGCCGACGAAGCCGACCGCGACGATTACCAGACCGTCTTTGCGCGCGAGGAAGGGGCCGTCGCGGCGCCGACTGCCGCCCTGCATTTCACCGATCGGCTGTTCGAAGCGCTCGATGCGCGCGGTGTCGGTCGGGAGACCCTGACGCTGCATGTCGGCGCCGGCACCTTCCTTCCGGTCAAGAGCGAGACGGTCGCCGAGCACAAGATGCACGCCGAATGGGGCAGGATCGACGCGGCCACGGCCGAAAGACTCAATACCGCGCGCGCCTCGGGATCGCGGCTGATCGCGGTTGGAACGACGTCGCTGCGGCTGCTCGAAAGCGCCGCCTCGGACGACGGCACGATCCACCCGTTCGAGGGTGACACCGCGATCTTCATTACCCCCGGCTATCGGTTCAAGGCGATCGATGGCCTGATGACCAACTTCCACCTTCCGCGCTCGACCCTGTTCATGCTGGTCAGCGCTCTCATGGGCCTCGAGGTCATGAAGGCGGCCTATGCCCACGCCATCAGCGAGGGCTACCGCTTCTACAGCTACGGGGACTCGAGCCTGCTCTTGCCCGCGCGACGCGCTGCTTCGGGTTAGACCCGGCCCAGGACCGGCGCCGAATCCGGGCTCACTCGCGACGTGACCCGCCACTCGTTCTCACCCATCAGCTGGCGAACCTGCGCGACCCGGCTGAGCATCGTCAGAAACTCGCTGCAGAAATAGCCGAGCAGACCGTGGAGGATGAACCAGGACCGGTGCTTCCGGATCTGCGGCGCCGCGTTGATATAGGCGAAAAGCGATTGCAGCGGCCCCGTGCCGAGCACGTAAACAGTTGCCCCGACCAAGACCGGCACGAACCAGTTGAGCGCTAAAATCGAGCCCGTGCGGACGATCCAGAAGGCGAGGATCGGGAAAATCTGGAGCGATATCCAGGGGAACATATCCCGCCACGGCAGCATATAGAGCATTCCCAGCTTCTGGCCTGTGTCGAGGTGGGGTGACTTCAGCATCAGCCAGGTGTGGCGAAGGGTGACCTGGAACCAGCCCTGCGCCCAGCGCAGCCTTTGGTGGGCGAGGCTCCGAAGTGTCGCGGGCGCGAGCTCCGTCGAAATCAGCCCGGGATCGCAGACGAAACGGTGTCCTTCCGCAACCGCGCGCATCGTCGAGTCGATGTCTTCGGTCATCATCGCCTTGCGCATTCGGATCGAACGCAGCAGGGCAGTCTTCCAATAGCCGTTGGAGCCCCCGAAGATCGCAAAGCCGCGAAGCCTCGCGCCTCCGGGATGGGCGGCGGCGTAAATCTGCTCGAACTCGACCGCGACCAGCCGGGTCATCCAGTTCGTCGCGCCATTCCGGATCACGCAATGGCCCTGGACGACGTCCGCGTCATTGGAAAGCCAGCGCCAGGCCCTGCGGAAACTGTCCGGCGCAGGGCGATGGTCGGCGTCGAAAATGGCCGTGAACTCGCCTGTCGCGAGCGACAGCGCGGCATTGACGTTCTGAGCCTTCGACTGGCTGCCCTCGACCCGCAATGGAACGAAGTTGGAATTGCGTTCCGCGATCGAACGCAGGGTCTTTTCGATCGGAAGGTCGTGGGGCGTATTGTAGGCGAGAATGAGTTGGATGGGCGCTGGGTAGTCCATCGCCAAAAGATGCTCGACGGTCGCCTCGATGGTCGCGGCCTCATTAGGCAGGTAGGCGGCAACAATCGCGGTGGCCGGGGGATGGGGCTCGGCGGGTTCCTCGGGCGGCTTGCCGGGCCTCAGTGAGAGGACTCCCTCAATATTGATAAGGGTTGAGGTGAGGACGAGGACGATCAGGGTTACCAGGAACATCACCTGGCTGAGCGGCATCGCGACCCGGTCGGGAAGCTCCATGTAAACGACGAACGGAAGCACGAGAGCGATCATCATCGCGGCCAGCAGCTGCATCGTGAAGCGGACGCTGCGGCGGATGTCGAGCCTGTGGAACCATTGCTGCCAGCGGCTCGGCCCCGTGTTCAGGATGTTCGAAAAGGCCGTCGGGCGCAGGTCGAGCTGGGCTGCTGAGTGCTCAAGCGCCATGCGCGCGCAGCGAAGCGCCGTGCGCGGCCAGACCGATCCTCCGAACGCCGTAAAGCCGATCGCCGGCGTCACGCGAACCGGCTCGTCACCCGCCATGAAGTGATGGTTCACGATATGGCGGGAGAGCGCTGCGAAAAGCCGGCCGAGCTCGGCCTCGCTGCGCTGATGGATGACGAGCACGATTTCGCCCTGGTCCGTGTGCATCACGCGGTCGTCAAACGGAATGTCACGCTCGATCAGCTCCGCGACCGAATGAAGAAGCTCCGAACAGTGCGCCTGGCTGATTCGGTTCGTCAGCTCGGGCCATTCGGTCAGCCTGACGATCGCAAGCCAGTCGGCGCGGCCCTTGCGCTTCGGCTGAGCGCGCGCGCACTTGGTGTCCAGGCTCCGAAGAAGTTCGCCGTGCGCGACATATTTCGGCGGCGCTACCATCGCATGAGCAGCGCGCCCGACAGGCTGTTGCGGGCGAATCCGGTGTCGGTCTGACCGGCTGACAGCCGTTCGGCGACGATTCCGAGCTCAAAGCCGCGGCCCAGGCCCTGGCTGAGCTTGCCCCGCGCCCAATATGCAAGCTTCGTCCCTCCTGGCCTGCTGTCCTCGGGACCAGCCGCCAGCGAAACGTCGAGCCAGGTTTGGGGGCCGATCTTCGACCAGCCGCGGGCCGTCGCCTGCACAGAGCGGAAGCTCTTGGGATTGAAGTAGCCGTGGTCGAGCTGTTCGTCGAAACGGAATGCGGTCGCTTTGACTCCCACGAACAGGTTCGGGCTGCGCGACAGCCGCCTTTCCGCCTCGAACTGGACCCACTTGCGCTCGTTGCCGTCGGAGAAATGGGCAAGCTCGCCTCGGACCGTGAATTTCAGGAGTGAGGCCGGCCAGAAGTCGATGGAAGCGAAATAGTGCCGGGTGGTCACCCCGAGCCGGAGCGAGGTCAGATTATCGAGGCTCCTCCGGGCGGTCACGAAATCGAAGCGCAGATTATCGGCCGGGAGAAGGGCCGCGGACGCTTCGTAGGTAAACAGCGAGCGGCTCACTCCCAATCCGCGCTGGCGCTCAACCGCCGCTTGTCCGCTCACGTGCAGCCAGTCGCTCGCCCGCCAACTGGCGGACAGCGCAGGCGAATCGATGGTGACGCGGCCCTCCTGGCCATCGTCGTAGCGACCACGTTCGAATGTCGCCTGCAATGATGCCGCGCCTGACATCGGGAACAGCTTCTGCCCGACTCGCCAGCGCGAGAGGTTCAGGCCGTCGGCCTGGTCGAAATAGGTGAAGCCGGCTTCAGTCAGCGGCCTTGCGGCCCGGCCGATGTCCGCCAGGATCTCGCTGCCCCAGTTCCTATCCTGGACGCTCGGCGACTGTTCGAGCATCCGGACGGCGGTGTCGGGCCGCCCCAGCCATTGGTATGCGCGGACCCGGTTTCTGGCGGAATCCTCGTCCCCGGGATTCTGGGCGAGAAGCGAATCATATGCGGAGATCGCGGCCCGGTGCTGCCCCGACCAGAGCAAGGCCAGCGCATAGCTCTTCTGCGCCTGGAGACGTTCCCCTGAAGAAAGTTCCCATCGCAGGACCTCGCGCAACAAGGACGCGGCCTGGTCAGGTCTGTTCGAATAGAGGAGCTGATCGGCATATTCGCGAAGAACCGCGCGACGCGATCCCGGATGGGCGGCGATGTAGGCGGCGAACAGCCTTGCCGCTTCGCCATTGCGGTCCGACCGAGCGGCCGCTCGCGCCTGGTCGAGAACGGTAGCGCCCCGGTCTTGTGCCACGGCCGGCGCTGCCGGAAGTTGCGATGCAAGGCTGAGCGCCGCGGCCACGCCGATTTTCCCCAGCCGGCGTGCCCGGCAATCAACAATACGCATGGATACTGGGCCCTGGTCGGAATTTATCGGTGAAAAACGAATGCTTTCTCGGAATGTTCAGGGCCCAGTTAGACGAAAGGGGTAAACTACCGTTTAAGCGATGCGCCGTTGATCGCTTTCGCGTCCGAAGCGGACCTGTCTTCCGACATTGCCGCGTTCCTGAAAGGCCCGTAGGGGCACGCGCCATGCCCCCGCTTACCTTCCAGATCCGCGCCAGCGACGGCGCGGCTCGAACCGGAATCATCCGCATGAACCGCGGCGAGATCCGCACCCCCGCCTTCATGCCGGTCGGTACAGCGGCGACGGTCAAAGCGATGAAACCGGCTGACGTGCGGGCGTCGGGAGCCGACATCATCCTTGGAAACACCTATCATTTGATGCTTCGCCCCGGAGCCGAGCGGATCGCCCGCCTCGGCGGACTCCACGCCTTCATGGGCTGGGACCGACCCATCCTGACCGATAGCGGCGGCTACCAGGTGATGAGCCTCAGCGAGCTGACCAGGGTCACCGAAGAGGGGGTGGCGTTCGCCAGCCATCTCGACGGGTCGCGGCACATGCTCGGCCCGGAGCGATCCATGGAGGTCCAGCAGCTGCTCGGCTCGGACATCGTCATGGCCTTCGACCAGCTCGTCCCGGCGAGCGCCACGCGCGCCGAGCAGGAAGCGGCGATGGAGCGGTCGATGCGCTGGGCCGAGCGGTCCCGGGCGGCGTTCCGCGGCGGCGGCGCCCTGTTCGGAATCCAGCAGGGCGGCCTCGACGAGGAGCTTCGCGGGCGCTCTGCGGAGGCGCTCGTGAACATCGGCTTCGATGGCTACGCGGTGGGTGGCCTCGCCGTGGGCGAAGGCCAGGAGGCGATGTGCCGGACGCTGGATTTCGCCGCGCCGATGCTGCCCGCGGACAAGCCACGTTACCTGATGGGGGTCGGCAAGCCGGACGATCTCATCGAGGCGGTGCTTCGCGGGATCGACATGTTCGATTGCGTTCTGCCGACCCGCTCAGGCCGCACGGGGCAGGCCTTCACTGCAGCGGGCCCGATCAACATCCGCAACGCGCGCTTCGCCGAGGACCGCGATCCGGTGGAGCCGGGCTGCCCATGCCCGACCTGTTCCGGTTTCGAGCGCGCCTATGTCCACCATCTCGTCCGCTCGGGCGAGATCCTGGGCGCGATGCTGATGACCGAGCATAACCTGTGGTTCTACCAGCGGTTGATGCAGGCGATGCGGGAGGCCATCGCGGAGCAGCGGATGGCCGGTTTCGCGGCGGAATTCCTGGGCCGCTACAAGCCTGGGGCCTAGATCGCGTCGTCCCGGATATCCGCGGGGTCGCACGGCGGGGCATGGAGCTTGTCCTGGGTCCTGAGCTCAAAATCGCTCGCGTCGTGGCGTTCGTGGAGCTGCTCGCGGGGGTCACCGTCGAGCTTGTTGACGATCCTGCCGCGCCGCACTGCAGGCCGCTCGTCGATCTCTTTCGCCCAGCGCATCACGTGCGGGTATTCGTGGGTCGAGAGGAATTCCGCCGCGCCCTCATAGGCCCGGCCGAGCGCGATTCCGCCGTACCAGGGCCAGATCGCGATGTCGGCGATCGAATAATCGGAACCGGCCACATATTCGCTTTCCGCCAGGCGCCGGTCGAGCACATGGAACTGGCGCTTTGCCTCCATTGCGTAACGATTGATGGGATATTCCATCTTTTCCGGCGCGTAGACGAAGAAATGCCCGAACCCGCCGCCTAGGAACGGCGCCGCGCCCATCTGCCAGAAAAGCCAGGAGAGAGTTTCGGCCCGTGATGGACCCGCCGCCGGAAGCAGCTCCTCGAACTTCTCGGCTAGATAGAGCAGGATCGCGCCCGACTCGAACACGCGCACCGGTTGCGGTCCGCTGCGGTCGACCAGCGCCGGAATCTTCGAATTGGGATTGATCTCGATGAACCCCGTCGAGAATTGCTCGCCATCGCCAATGCGGATCGGCCAGGCATCATATTCGGCGCCTGTATGGCCGAGTTCGAGCAGCTCTTCGAGCAGGATCGATGCCTTCTGGCCGTTCGGCGTTGCAAGCGAATAAAGCTGAAGCGGATTGCTGCCCACAGGCAACGCCTGGTCGTGGGTCGGTCCAGCGGTCGGCCTGTTGATGTTGGCGAACTTGCCGCCGCTCGGCTTGTCCCACGTCCAAACTCGCGGAACGACATAATCGGGGCTGTGCGCCATCCGGAACTCCATCCTTGTCGGAAAGGCGCAGCTAGGGACTCCAAGGCCCGCTTTCCAGCATAGCCGCTGGAAAACCAGCTAGGAGGCGCTGACCGAAAGGAAGCCGGGCAGGGGCCCGTTCCACCCGCTTTCGGCCTCGGCCCGTTCCGTCGCCTTGGGCTCGCGCTTCGGCGCCTTTGCGGGTGCTTCGTCGCGAGTCCGCCTTGGCTTCGCGGGCTTCGAGTCCCGCTTTCCGGCCTTGGCCGGCTTCGGTTCTTCCGGCTCGGGCGGGCTTGCCGTTGCTTCCGCGCCTAGCTTGGGGATCGGCGCCCCGAGCAGCTTCTCGATCGCCGCCACCTGGTCCGCGTCCGCCCTGGTCGCGAGCGTGATCGCCGTCCCGGTCGCTCCGGCGCGGCCGGTCCGGCCGATCCGATGGATATAGTCGTCGGGCTGCCACGGGACGTCGAAGTTGATGACGTGGCTCACCCCTTTGACGTCGAGTCCGCGGGCCGCAACGTCGGAAGCAACGAGGATGTTGATCTCGTCGCGTTTGAAGCGGTCAAACTCCGCGATCCGGTCGGACTGGTCCATGTCGCCCTGGATCTGGCCCACCGCGAAACGCGCCCGCCTCAGACTGGTGGTCAGCTCGCGAACGGTGGTCTTACGGTTGCAGAAGACGATGGCGTTCTTGAAATGCTCGTGCCGGAGGATGTCGCGAAGCGCCTCGCGCTTCTTGTCGGGACGAACCACGACGAGCCGCTGGTCGATATTGACGTTGGCCGTCGCGGGCCGCGCGACCTCGACTCGCTTGGGCTCCTTGAGGAACCGGGAAGCGAGCTTCTGGATCGGCGGCGGCATGGTCGCCGAGAACAGAAGCGTCTGGCGAGCGGCCGGAAGCTTGGCGCAAATCTCCTCGATGTCGGGGATGAAGCCCATGTCGAGCATCCGGTCGGCCTCGTCGATCACGAGCAGCTCGCAGCCCGTGAGCAGGATCTTGCCGCGCTGAAAGAGGTCGAGCAAGCGGCCGGGCGTGGCGATGAGGACATCGACGCCTTTCTCCAGCGCCTTGATCTGGTCGCCCATCTGCACGCCGCCAATCAGCAGCGCCATCGAAAGCGGGTGGTACTTTCCGTACTTCTCGAAATTCTCGGCGACCTGCATCGCCAGCTCGCGCGTCGGCTCCAGGATCAGCGAGCGCGGCATCCGCGCCCGGCTCCTGCCGTGGCCGAGGATGTCGAGCATGGGCAGGACGAAGGCCGCGGTCTTGCCGGTCCCAGTCTGGGCGATTCCAATGAGGTCCTTGCCCATCAGGATCGCGGGCACGACGGCGCGCTGGATCGGGGTCGGATCGGAATAGCCGCTGTCAGCGACTGCGCGCAGCAATTCTTCGGAAAGGCCGAGGTCGGCGAAAGACATCAAGGGTCCAGAAAAAATCGTGAAAAAAGGGGGCGGCGAAACACTCCTCCGCGGCCGCGAACCGGCTAACGCTGGCGCTCGCGGCTTGTCAACCTAACCGCGCGGCTTGGGGACCAGCAGGTTGAACTTCTCGATAGTGCAGCTTCCGCCCATTCGCGAGCGGATCACGTCGCGCCCGGCGCACACGCGATGGTCCTCGGGCTTGAGGTACAGGCCCTCGTAGAAGTCGAGCGCCGGGCAGTCTTCCTCGAACCTGGCGCGGAACCGCCGGCCGCGGACCGTGACGAAATCGACATGATCCGGCCCGGACTGGATCGCGCCCCGGATCGCCCGGGCGACGATGCAGCGAGGCCCCTCGTGCTCGGTCCACTGGATCCGCCCGGGGGGCGGCCGCACGGGCACCCGCATGATCGTCTCGTCCCGGGTGACAAGCGTGCTGACGCTGTCGCCGGGCGCGGCCGTGGTCGCCATCCCCAGCAGCACGGGGACAAAGGTCAGGATGGTGATGATGGTCACGCGTCGGGCCCCATGGAAACCAGGACGTTGCAGGAAGGCGTTGAACAATCAATGAACCTCGCGAAGCGGCCCTCCTGCGAATGCCGAACAATGGTTGCGAAAGACGCGGCGGTTGCATAAGGCGACGCCGACATTTCGGCTCGATGGCGAAAGCGGGCTGAACGCTAGCCTTAAGACTCCGGGAGAAACGTGAATGGCGACCGAAGCGCCGAACCAGCAGCTGCCGCTCCTCTATTCAGGGCTGGAGCCGCTCAGCTCCAACGTGCACCGCAACATGAAGCTGAAGATCGTCGACAAGGCTCCGGCGCTCGCCAAGGCTCACGCCATTCCGGTGACCGTCGACGAGTTCCCGCTGCTTTGCCGCCACTACCCGATCATCTTCGCGATCGGGGAGCGTCCGGTTCCGCTTGCGCTGATGGGGCTTAGCGAGGGCGTCAATGCTTTCCTTGACGAGGACGGGCACGCGATCCAGCAGGACGTCTACCTCCCCGCTTATATCCGCCGTTATCCCTTCCTCCTGGCCCGGCTCCGTCCCGACAGCGACGAGCTTTCGCTCTGCTTCGACCCGACGGTCGGCGCAGTCGTCGAGTCCGACGAAGGTCAGCCGCTGTTCACCGAGGACGGCCAGCCGAGCCAGACGACCAAGGCCATCCTGGAATTCTGCGAGCAATTCGAGGCCGCGGGGCAGAGGACCGGGGCATTCGTCGACGACCTGGAGAAGACCGGGCTCCTGATCGACGGTGAAGTCGCGATTCAGCCAGAAGGGATGGACAAGCCGTTCGTCTATCGCGGCTTCCGAATGGTCGACGAGGAGAAGCTTCGCGACCTTCGCGGCGATGAATTGCGCAAGATGAACCAGAGCGGGTTGCTCCCGCTGGTTTATGCCCACCTCTTCTCGCTGCCGCTGATCCGCGAGCTGTTCTCGAGGCAGGTCCGGCAGGGCAAGGGACCGATCAAGATGGCGGGCCGTCAGCCCGCGCCAGCCGAAGCGTGAGCTTTAAGCGCCGGGCCGACTTGTTCCCCGGCGCCTCAGCTCCAATCTAGCGAGCGCCGGCGGCTCCGCGCTTCCCCTTCACGGTGCCGTCAGGCCAAGCGCGCCCACGGGTGCGTTCCTCCCTGAACTGCGCCGTCCCGGCTTGATGCGGGACGGCGCTTTTCATTCCGCCGCGGCGGGCATCCGGCGGTCGAGCAGCGCCGTTCCCAGCCTGGCCGCAAGCAGCTCCACGAAGGCCGCGATTTCATCGAAGCCCGGCCCGGGCTTCCCGTCCTGGGCGAGGTAGCAGCCACGGTCGATCTCCAGCTGTATCGCGTGCACCCCCTCGGCGGGCGAGCCGTGCCGGTCGAGCACGTGGCCACCGGCGAACGGGTCATTGGCGCTCGCGGAAAAGCCGGCTTCCGCCGCGATCGCCAAGGCTTCCGCCATCACCCATGGCGCAGCACTTCGGCCATGGCGGTCGCCAAACACCATCTGGGGAGTCCCCTTCGACGAGGGCATCGAGTGGCAGTCGAGAAGCAGCGCGCAGCCGAACCGGTCGGCAATGAGCGCGAGTTGCTCGGCGATCGCGCGATGATAGGGGCGGTGGCCCTCGTCGAGCCGCCGGTCGAGTTCGGCGCGGCTGAGCGGTCGGTTCCACAGGCTCCCGTGCGCGGCGGTCCGGGACGGCACCACTCCAAGACCACCGCGCGCCCTTGCGGTCGCCCTTGCTCCACCCAGCGGATGGATGAGCGTCGGATCGATTTCGTCCTCGGCACGATTGCAGTCGACGGCCGCCCGCGGCGCGACCGCGATCACGGCGCCGGCGCCGCGGGCGAGGGCGCGCCACACCAGCCGGTCGACAAGCGGGTCCTCGAGAGCGCGAAGCGAAGCCTGGCCCCTGCGCGCCAGGTCGAGCAGCCAGGCCGGATAGGCCCGGCCGGCGTGCGGGACCGACAGCAGCACGGGAAGCGGTCCGCGCTGCGCGTGGACGATCGGGGACGGGAGCAGATTCACTGTCAAACTTGTCCCAGATTAGGACCGCTCACGGTCGTCGGCAACGGTCTGAGCGCGCAAAGGGTTCTGGCAAATGTCCTCCGTTCAGCGCATGATAGGCCGATGCCGCGAATCCTTCTTGCAGAAGACGACACGTCGATGCGCGAATATCTGCAGCGCGCGCTTCAGCGGGTCGGCTACGAGGTTGAATCGGTCGGCTGCGGGACCGAGGCGATCCCGCTGCTCGAAGCCGGGCGCTATGACCTGCTCCTGACCGACATTGTCATGCCGGAGATGGACGGGATCGAGCTTGCCCAAAAAGCGTCGGAGATGGACCCGGAGATCCGGGTGATGTTCATCACCGGGTTCGCCGCGGTCGCGCTTCAAAGCGGCCGCGCCGCGCCGGAGGCCAAGATGCTGTCCAAGCCCTTCCACCTCAAGGACCTGGTGGCCGAGGTCGACCGCATCTTCCAGGCCGAGGATCAGCACGGCCGCCTCTAAAAGGCGGTTGCGCCTTTCGTATCCGCTCCCTAAATGCGCTGCTCCGGTGGCCCGTTGGGTCTCCACGAGGCCGGCGGCCGGCGGCCGTTTCGCTTCCCGGGTGGGCGTGTAGCTCAGTGGTAGAGCACTGTGTTGACATCGCAGGGGTCGCAAGTTCAATCCTTGCCACGCCCACCATTTTCTCTTCTCCCGAAGAACTTGACCGGCCAGTCCGCCGGCCAGGACGATATTAGGCGCGATATATACGCATATTTCCTAGTTTAATTCCGCTTCGCCGAATATATCCTGGGTGGGTGATCCGGCTCGTCATAACGGCGCTGTGCGCGCTCGCGCTGGCCTTGAGCCCCGCCGCGACCAGCGGTGCGCTCGCCGCGCCCGTCGCCGCAACCGCGGCCTGTGAAATGGACCCGCAAGAGATGCCTTCGGTGCCCGCCGGTCATCCGAAGATGAAATGCTGTACGCCGGCATGCCAGATCGCTGCGCCGACCGCGCTCGTCCCTGATCGGGGCATTGTCCCTGCCCACCCTGACATCTCGGGCATGACCCACAACCCCGGCGCCGTGAAGGAACTGACTTCCGTCTGCGCGTCCGGATTGGACCCGCCTCCCCGCCAGCAGTCCTGACGAGCGGCGAGCCTCTCTCGAGAGGCCCGCCACAGGACCATGCCGCCGCGGATCCCGACTGAAGGCCTCGGCGCTCGGGAGAAGATGAAGTCATGCGAAGGTTGAAGCTCGTCGCCGTGCTGGCGCTGCTGCTCGCCAATGTGGCCGTAGCGGCGGATGCAGCGCCTGCCGGCAGAGAACTGGCCCTGGACGAGGCGATCAAGCTCGCCATCGCCGACCAACCCCTGGTCCGGGCCTTCGAAAGCGATGCAACCGCAAGCGAGGAAGCGGCGGTCGCTGCGCGCAGCCTGCCGGACCCCCAGGTGTCCGTCGGCATCCAAAATCTGCCGATCACTGGAATGAGCGCGCTCAGTCCGACGGA
Source organism: Alphaproteobacteria bacterium (assembly GCA_046566245.1). Lineage (GTDB taxonomy): Bacteria > Pseudomonadota > Alphaproteobacteria > Sphingomonadales > Sphingomonadaceae > Sphingomicrobium. Next base: position 21,494 of record JBKHXB010000011.1, read on the forward strand.
CGATGAAATGACCATGTACACGATTGGCGTCATGCGCGAGCAGGTGCGCCGGTCGCAGCGTGAGGCGCAGGCGGCGCAGTTGCGGTCCGAAGCGGCCGTCAGCCGCTTCCAGGGCAGCGCGCAACAGCGGATCGTCCAGCGCGACGTGATGATCGCATGGATCGAGGCGGTGGAAGCGCGTTCGAAGCAGCGCCTGCTGGCGCAGGTCATCAGTGACCTCCGGACCGGCCAGAAGGTCATGGAGGCGGGTGTTTCCACCGGCGCATCGAACACGGCGCTCGCGCTCCAGGCACAGGCGGAAGTCAGCTTCGCCGAGAGCGAACTTGCGGACGCCCGCGGCTCGGAAGGGCGAGCGCGGGGCGAGCTTCGGCGATGGATCGGCGCCGACGCCGATCGTGCGCTTCCGGACTCGCTCCCCTCGCTCGCGCTTCCGCAAGGCGTCGCGCCCGATTTCAGCGACCATCCTGAAGTGCTTGCGGTCAATGCCGAGGAAGAGGCGGCACGGCGGCAGATCGACGTCGCGCAAAGCGAGCGGCGGCCCAACATTAGCTGGTCGGTCATGCTTGGGATCCGGCCGTCCTACGGCCAAATGGCCAGCGCCCAGGTGAGCATCCCGTTCCAGCTCAACCGGCGCAACCTTCAGGATCGCAGGATCGCGGAGGCGCAGGCCCGCGCTTATTCGGCCCGGCTTCGCGCCGAGGACAAGCGCCGCGAGCTCGCGGGCGCCTACGAACAGGCGCTTGCCGATTATCGCAGCGCGGATGCGCGGATGAAGGAGATTCGCGAGCGCGCGATCCCCTCGCTCGAATCCTCCTTCAAGGCCGCCGAGGCGCGCTATGCCGGCGGGCAGGGGACGCTGGAACTGCCGCTCAATATCGTGCGCCGCTACGTCGAGGCCAATATCCAGCTCGTCGAGCAGGAGGGTGCGCGGGCAAGGGCCGCTGCGATGCTCCTCTATCTGGCTGGGGAGATGGTCCAATGATCCGCGAACGGGTCACAACCGTCGTCCGCCAGGGCCGCGAACGGCCGGCCGTCGTCGCAGCAATCGTGCTGCTCCTGCTCCTGGTGGCCGCCCTGGCCGGCTATTTCATCGTGGGTGGCGGCGGCGCTGCCGATCAGGCCGACAGTTCGGGCCGGCGCATTCTCTACTGGTACGACCCGATGCTCCCCGACGAGCGCTACCCGGGCCCTGGCAAGTCGTCGATGGGCATGGATCTCGTCCCCAAATACGCCGACGAGGCCGCGTCGGGCGTCACGGTCTCCCCATCGGTCATGCAAAGCCTTGGGATCAGGCTCGCCACGGTCGAGGTTCGTGACATCACGCCCGTTGTACGGGCCGTGGGCCGCGTCGATTTCGACCAGCGGCTGATCAGCGAGGTGCAGACGCTTACCCCCGGTTTCGTCGAACGGCTGACGGTTCGCGCAGAAGGCGAGCCGGTCGGCGCCGGCCGGGTGATCGCGGAGGTCTATTCGCCCGAGCTTTATGGCGCCCAGCAGGAATATGCGGCGCTGATGAAGGTGGGCGGCTCGACCGTCACTCCGGGCCTTCGGGCCGCGGCGCGCAATCGGCTGATTCTTTTGGGGCTTCCTTCGGGAGCGATCAGGCGGCTGGAGCGTGGCGGAGCTCCGCGGAGAACCTATCCTGTCGTCACCCGGACGGCCGGCGTGGTGACTCGTATTGGCGCTCGGCCCGGAGCGCAGGTCAGTCCCGGTGAATCGATCGTCACGATCCAGGGGCTTGGGCAGGTTCTGGTCATCGCCGACGTTCCGGAAGCTGCGCTTGGCACTATCCACGTCGGGCAACCGGTCGAGATTTCCTTTCCCGCCTATCCCGGCGACGTCCGGCAGGGACGGGTCGACTACATCTTCCCCGCGCTCAACACACAGAGCCGGACCGCGCAGGTCCGGATCACGATTCCGAACCCGGCCGGGCGGCTGAAGGCCGGAATGTTCGCCAACGTGACGGTCCAGGGGACGGGTGGGATGGCGACCGTCGTCCCGAGCGAAGCGGTTATCGACACCGGTCGGCGCCAGGTCGTGGTCGTCCGCCGCGACGGCGGCTTCATTCCGCAGGAGGTCCGGATCGGGCGCGACTACGACCGCTGGACCGAGATCATCGCCGGCCTCAAGCCGGGCGAGCAGGTCGTCACTTCCGGCCAGTTCCTGATCGATTCGGAAGCGTCCCTTTCGGGATTCCTCAGCAGGCTGACGAGCAACCCGGCGGTGAAGCCGAAGCAAGGAACCGGCCGCGGGACGATCACCGCGATTGATGGCGCGGGCCGCTCCGTGACCATCCGGCACGCCGCTATCGCCGAACTCGGCTGGCCGGCGATGACGATGAACTTCCAGGTGCGGCAGCCCGGAATGCTTCGGGGACTGAAGCGCGGCCTCAGGGTCGAGTTCACCGTCAACGCGGCCCCCGAAAACGGGCGCTACGTCATTGAGCGCATCGCTCCGGAACCGGCGCGATGATCGCGCGCATTATCCGCTGGTCGGTCGCGAACCGCCTGTTCGTCCTGCTTGGCGCGATCTTCCTGACCGTCGCCGGCGTCTATTCGGTGACGCGCACCCCGGTCGATGCCCTGCCCGATCTGTCGGACACGCAGGTGATCATCCGGACCAGCTATCCCGGCCAGGCACCCAGCACGGTGGAGGCGCAGGTCACTTATCCGCTTACGAGCACGATGCTGTCGGCGCCGCAAGTCAAGGCGGTTCGCGGGTTCTCCTTTTTCGGCGACAGCTTCGTCACCGTCCTCTTCAAGGACGACACTGACCTTTACTGGGCGCGGTCGCGCACCCTCGAATATCTCAGCCAGGCGCGGGACCGTCTCCCGCCCAACGTCGCGCCGACGCTTGGGCCTGACGCGACCGGAGTCGGCTGGGCCTTCGAATATGCATTGGTCGATCGGACAGGCCGGCACGACCTGGCCCAGCTGCGATCGATCCAGGACTGGTTCCTTCGCTACCAGCTCAAGGAGATCGACGGTGTCGCCGAGGTCGCCAGCGTCGGTGGAATGGTCCAGTCCTTCCAGGTCCAGCTCGATCCCGCGCGGCTGCAGCTTTACCGGGTCTCGGTCGCCCAAGTCGTCGAAGCCGTCCGCAAGGCCAACAACGAGGCAGGCGGGTCGGTGATCGAGCGCGCCGGGGCGGAGTTCATGGTGCGCGTTCCCGGCTACCTTCGGACATTGCAGGACTTCCGCGACATTCCCGTGCGCGCGGAGGCCGGCGGAGTGCCGGTCACGGTGGGCGATATCGCCCGGGTTCAGCTCGCGCCCGAATTCCGGCGCGGAATCGCCGAGCTTAACGGCGAGGGCGAGGTGGCCGGCGGCATCATCGTCGTCCGCCAGGGCGCGGACACTCAGGCTGTCATCAATGCGGTCAAGACGAAGCTGGAATCACTGAAGCGGAGCCTTCCGCCGGGGGTCGAGATCGTCACCGTTTATGACCGCTCGGACCTGATCAAGCGAGCGGTTGCCAATCTGCTCGAGAAGCTCGCTGAGGAGCTGGTCATCGTCGCGCTAGTGACAGGCGCGTTCCTGCTGCACTTCCGCTCGTCGCTCGTCGCGGTCGTCACACTTCCGCTCGGGATGCTCGTCGCGATCACGGTGATGGATCTGCAGGGCGTCAACGCCAACATCATGTCGCTAGGCGGGATCGCGATCGCCATCGGCGCCATGGTCGACGCTGCGATCGTGATGATCGAGAACGCGCACAAGAAGCTCGAGCACGCGGGGGCCAACAATGGCATATCCGAACGGCGCCGGGTCCAGCTTCTCGTGGAGGCCTCGGTCGAGGTAGGCCCGGCGCTGTTCTTCTCGCTGCTCATCATCACGCTTTCCTTCCTCCCCGTGTTCACGCTCGAAGCGCAGGAAGGACGCCTGTTCCAGCCGCTGGCCCTCACCAAGACCTACGCGATGGCGGCAGCCGCGGCGCTGTCAATCACGCTGGTGCCGGTGCTGATGACGATCTTCATCAAGGGCAGGATCCGGCCGGAGCAGCAGAACCCGATCAACCGCTTCCTCATCCGCATTTACCGGCCCGCCCTCGCCTGGGTACTGCAGAAGCCGAAGCTCGCGCTTGCCCTGGCCGGGGGCCTGCTGCTGGTCACCCTGATACCGATTAGCAGGCTGGGCGCGGAGTTCATGCCGGCGATGGAGGAGGGCGACATTCTCTATATGCCGACCGCGCTTCCGGGCCTGTCCGCCGCCGAGGCCGCACAGCTGCTTCAGGTCACCGACCGCATCATCCTTACCGTGCCGGAAGTGAAGAGCGTGTTCGGAAAGGCCGGCCGCGCGGAGACCGCGACGGACCCGGCGCCGATCGAGATGTTCGAAACGACGATCCAGCTCAAGCCGAAGCGCGACTGGCGTCCGGGCATGACCACCGAGAAGATCATCGCCGAGCTCGACTCGCGGCTGAAGATTCCGGGCCTCGCGAACGTGTTTGTCCCGCCCATCCGCAACCGGATCGACATGCTCGCGACGGGCATCAAGAGCCCGGTCGGGGCCAAGATCACCGGGCCCGACCTCGATACGCTCCAGCGCCTCGGTGAGGAGGTCGAGCGCGCTCTCAAGCCCATCGACGGAACGGTCTCGGCGGTGTCCGACCGGCTCGCCGGCGGCCGATACGTGGACGTTCGGGTCAACCGACTGGCGGCCGCGCGCTACGGCCTGTCGATCGAAGACGTGCAGGAGACCGCCGCGACCGCCGTCGGCGGAATGCAGATCGGGGAAAAGGTCGAGGGGCTGGCCCGTTACCCGATCAACATCCGCTTCCCGAGGGAGGTGCGCGACAGTGTCGACGCCCTGCGCCAGCTGCCGATCATCGCTCCCGACGGGGCCGTGGTGCCGCTTGCGCTCGTCGCCGATATCCAGGTCGCGCCCGGCCCTGCCATGATCAAGAGCGAGAACGCACAGCCGAGCGTGTGGGTCTATGCCGATGTCCGCGGCCGCGATGTCGTCGGCTATGTCCGCGAGGCCGAGCGGAAGGTGGCATCGTCGGTCCGGCTGCCACCCGGCTACTCCGTGAGCTGGTCCGGCCAGTTCGAATATGCCCAGCGCGCGGCCGAGCGCCTTGCCTGGGTCGTGCCGGCCACCATCGGCATCATCTTCCTGCTGTTGTTCGCCGCCTTCAGACGCGTTCGCCAACCCCTGATTATCCTCGCGAGCCTTCCGTTCGCGCTCGTCGGCGGAGTCTGGCTGATTTATCTCCTGGGTCACGCCGTCTCGGTCGCGACGGCGGTGGGGTTTATCGCGCTTGCCGGCCTTGCCGCCGAGTTTGGAGTCGTGATGCTCGTCTATCTCGACCACGCAATCGAGGGGCGGCTGGCTCGAAAGGATCTCCGCGACGAAACCGACTTGGACGCGGCGCTGATGGAAGGTGCCGTGCTTCGCGTCCGGCCGAAGGCGATGACGGTCGCGGTCATCCTGGCCGGGCTGTTCCCGCTCCTCGTCGGCCATGGTGCCGGCTCGGAAGTCATGCAGCGACTCGCGGCTCCGATGGTGGGGGGGATGATCACCGCGCCTTTGCTCTCGCTGTTCGTGCTTCCGGCCATCTACAAGCTGCTCGGCGTGAAGCGTTTCGTTGTAGCCGAGCGCGGGGATAAGGCGGGGGTGGTGCCGGCCCTGCAAGCGACCTGACGGCGAGTCAGGCCTTCCTCAGCCAGCTCCTGACGGTGCTGGGATCGTGCCTCCACATGGTGCGGAACAGCAGCCAGAAGCCGGTGACCGCTAGCCAGGCCATAGCAAAGCCGACGAACACGATCAGCGGATGGTTGAAGCTCGTCCGGTTCGAATAATCCATGTTGTGGAGCATCCAGAAGAAGTCCCACCAGCGCCACGTGTCGTTGCGCCGCTCGAGCAGGTGGCCGGTCGTCGCGGAGACGAAATAGCTGCTGTTCTTCTCGTCCTTGAAATCGACCTGCCAGATCGGAAGTTCGTGCTCGCGAACCGCGAGGCTGAGCTCGCGGAGCGGAACGGCAGACGCAGCCCGCGCGCCTTCGGGATGGGCATCTTCGGCGATCGCCCGGGCCGCGGCCTCGTCGATGATCACCGTCTTTCCGGTGGCGGCGTCGAACAGGCGGGTTTGCCCGCCGGTCCCGACTTCGATGACTGTTCTTCCGGCGAGCGGGCGGAGGCGCAGGCTTTCGACTGGCGCTGCGCCAAGCGCATTTCGGACGGTCGTCCAGGCAAGCGAATTTGCAGACGGCGGCGCCGCCGGAACAGGCGCGGCTTTCTCGCCCCCGGCGACCTCGTCCATGTCGAGCAGCGCCATCGCCGTTCCGCTGATCGCCCACACGAGGAACTGAAGCCCGATGACGAGCCCGACCCACTTGTGGATCTTGCGCAGCCAGATCGACTTGATCGTCATCGCGCCTGTGCCTTCTTCTTTTTCTTCTTCGGGAAGGAGAAGAGCAGTAGCCAGGCGCCGGACAGCGCCATCAGCACGGCGCCCCAGGTGAACACCCTGAGCAGCGTGTTGTTGACGTTCTCGCGCTCGTCATAGTCCATGATGTGCAGCATCCAGACGAAGTCGAAGATGCGCCACAGCTCGTGCCTGCGAGTCAGGAGCTCACCGGTCGTCGGCGAGAAGTACAGCGTCGGCTTGTTCCAGTGGTCGAACTCGACGCGCCAGAGCGGGGGCTTGCGGCCGCGAATCTCGCCCGGAATCTCTTCGATCAGTCGAATCGAGGCGATCGGCTCAGTCCCCGTATAGGTTGCTGTTGCGATCCGCCTGATCTCGGCTTCGTCCGGGGGCGGCAGGGGCCGTCCGCTGCGCGCGTCGACAACGCGCTCGCCCGCTTCTGCGCTCAGCACATAGGCGGGCTGGCCGCCGAGCAAGGTCAGCCGCATGGCGCTCGCGCCGTTGGCGGCCGCAACCGCGACCGGGTCCGCGAGCGCGCTTGCCGGGATTTTGGGCCCGGGAAGCTCCCGGACGAGGTGGTCGCCGTGGATGATGTCGATGTGGATCGCGGTCATGTAGAGGCCGCTCAAGGACCAGATGACGACCTGGAGCCCGATGAAAAGACCCAGCCATTTGTGGGTCATGCGGGCGAGGACGGGAATTCGGACGCGCAAGATCGGTGTTTCCGGGAAAGGGGGCCTGGGCGCGGCGGTAACCGCGGCGCCGCGCCGCAGGCAACAGGCAATTACATATTGTTCATGTCATGCCCCGCGTGCGGATCAGGCTCGGGCGGAGCGGGAGGAGTCTTGGGCTTTGGCGGGGCGGGCCTCGGCGCCGGGGCAGGGGAAATCTTGGGTGGCGGAGGCGCGGCCGGGGGCGTCACGGCATTATCTTCCGGGGGCGGCACCGGTTCGAAGGAATTGTCGGGGTCAGCCAACATCGCGTTCACGTCGTTCGAAGATTCGTTCACTTCGGGCGCGTCGGCCCTTTCGCAAGCGGCGAGAGCGCCCACGAGGGCAAGTGCGGTGAACCCCGCAAGGGTACGATTCATCGATTATCTCCGTTGAGGGATGCGAAAGTCAGCCCCTGAACGATCGAACCGCGCCCTTGGCGTCAAACGCCATGACTTCGAAGGGTTGGACTGTGCCGTCCGGCACTTCCATGCCGGGCGAGCCGAGCGGCATTCCGGCGACCGCGATTCCGCGGATGTCTGCCGGCTGCTCGGCTAGTAGCCGCTTTACGTCCTCCAGCGGGACGTGCCCCTCGATCGCATAGCTGCCGGCGATCGTCGTGTGGCAGGACCACAGTTCGTCGGGCACGCCGTGCTGGCGCTTGATCGACGGCATGTCCGGATGATCGATGACATTGACCTCATAGCCCGCCTGCCTCGCGATGTTGGACCACGCCGTGCAGCAGCCGCAGCTCGGGTCGCGATAGACGGTCATCGCCACCGGACGGACGTCGTTAGCGGCGTTTCCTGCCGACGCTGCCTCGTTCGACCCGCTGGTCGCCGACCGGCCGCAGCCGGCGAATGTCAGTCCGGCAAGCCCGATCAGCCCGGCCACCGCACTACGCCGCGTCAGAACGATGCTTTCGATTCTCACTTGGCCTCTCCTTCCGTTTCGGCCCCTCTGTAGCCGGGCACCGCGCCCTCGGCACTACGTATCTCTCCGTTGCACTACGTATCGCGCCCAGGTCGAGGAGTGCACTATTGAACCTTCACGGCCCCGTAGCCCACGGGCCTTTGTCATTCGGTGAGCCGAGCAACCGGCCGGGCTGCGCGCTCGTTGGCCATGCGACTCCACCGGACAGCGAAAGGAGGAGCAGATGAGCGCCACTGGCCTCGATGTCTTCGACAAGACTCTTGAAACTACCCACATCTGGCTGAACGAGATTTGCGCCGACCTCGGGCCCGACAAGCAGGTCGCATGGAAGGTGCTCTCGACGGTCCTTCACAAGCTCCGCGACCGGCTCCCGATCGGCCTTGCGGCGCACTTGGGGGCGCAGCTGCCGCTCCTGGTCCGCGGTGTCTATTACGACCAGTTCGAGCCGTCGAAGTTGCCGACCGAGTGCAACAGCCGGGATGAATTCGTCGCCGAGGTCGCCGAATGGCTGAGCGACACGCGTCCGGTCGACCCCGACCTTGCGATCCGTTCCGTCTTCCGCGTGCTTTCGCGCCACGTTTCTGAAGGGCAGATCGCCAAGGTGCGCGAAGCGCTTCCACGGAGCCTGCGCGACAGCTGGATCGACGCGGAAGCTGACCAGCCGGCAGAGCTCGACGCCTAGCGGCCGCGCTCGGGCTTGGAGACGCCGACTGTCGAGGCCGGCTTGACGAACTTCAGCGTCATCCGGTCGCTCTCGCCGATCGCGAGGTACTTCTCACGGTCCTTTTCCTTGAGAGCGAGCGTCGGCGGCAGGGTCCACACGCCATCGGGCCAATCCGCCGTGTCCTTCGGATTGGCATTGACCTCGGAGGATGCGACAAACTGGAAGCCGGCCTGTTCCGCCAGTCTCCGGACGGTCGAAACCTTGATGTAGCCGCTGGTCCGCTCACGCTCGTCCGCGGCCGATTCCGGCAACCGATGGTCCTCGATCCCGAGGATTCCGCCGGGCTTCAGCATCGCGTAGATCTGTCGGAAGGCCTCGGCGCTATAGTCCGCCTTGTCGTCGCGCTTGTAGCCCATCCGCCAGTTGTGGACGTTGCGGAACGTTAGGACGACATCCACCGAATTGTCCGGGATTTCCGGAACCTTGCCGTCGAACACCGGGAAGTCGGCGACCGTAATCGGCCCGTAAAGCGAAGGGTTGGCGGCTTTCAGCTTGTTCAGCCCCGTCCGGCCCCATTCGGGCGCTGCGGCGATGAGCTTGCCTCCGCCCGAGGCGAGGTAGGGCGCCAGGATCTCGGTGTACCAGCCACCGCCGGGCCAGATCTCGACTACCGTACCGTCCGGCTCGACCCCGAAAAAACTCAGCGTTTCATAGGGATGGCGGTATTTGTCGCGGGCTCGGTTGGCCTCGGTCCGGGTCGGCGCGGCGATCGCCGCAGCAAGGGCCGCCTCGTGCTTGAATTGCGCTTGCGGCGGGTGGTGCTGACTATGGTCCTGCGCGACCGCACCTGAAACCCCAAGTGAAAGGGCGATTGTCCCGGCAAGCGCTGCAACCGCGATTCGATACCGCATCGATGCTCCCCTTGTTTCCTGCCGGCGCGATTCATGGTCGAGCCTACAGTCGAGAGCAAGAGGTTCCGGCGAGGGCTAGGTCCAGAATGCCGCGACGCGTTCGAGCGTCCAGAAGCTCGCGGTAATTCCGATTCCGTAAGCGAGGGCGACAAGTGCCGGGCGTTGGAAACGGTCGTCACGCTGAACCGTCCGCGCCGCCCAGGCCAGGGCGAGCACCGCGCCCACGAATATCAGCTGGCCGATCTCGACCCCGACGTTGAAGAACAGCAGCGCGAGCGGGATCGCGTTTTGCGGAAGGCCGATTTCGGCAAGCGCGCCGGCGAACCCAAGCCCATGGAGAAGCCCGAAGGCAAACGCGACGATCCAGGGCTTTCGCACGGCCAGGCAATCCTGTCCCATCAGGACGCGGACAAGCTCGCTGGCGAGGAACACGATCGACAGCGCGATCAGGGCCTCTACCGGCGGCCCGGCGATCCGGACGACTTGGAAGCTCGCGAGCCCAAGCGAGAGGGAATGGGCTAGCGTGAAGGCCGTGATCGTCGCGACCAGCCGGCGCCAGCCGCGAACGATCATTACGAGCGCGAGAACGAACAGCAGGTGATCGAATCCCAGCAGGATGTGTTCGATACCGATGCGGGTATAGGTCGCGGCCACCTCGAAGGGGCCGGGGCTCGCGGCGGGCGTAAAACGGGGCCGCACCGGAAGGATCCGCGCGACCTGCTCGGTCCCGTCGGCGCGCACATATCGTGCAAGCACGTCGATCCGCGTGCGTGAAAGGTTCGTGAACTCGATAGGCTTGCCCTCGATTCCGCCGGGCACGCGCGCCGTCCAGCGGATCGTGGCGGCGCCCGACGCGAAGCTACCGGCGCGCGTCCCAAGCTGTCGCGCGCCGGGCGGAAGGATTGGATGAACGCGTAGCGGCGTACGTTCGTCCAGCGCAGGCACGCGCCACAACAGCACGTACGTCTCGGCGCCGGTCTGCTGGACACGGAAATAGGCGGGCTTGAACTCGTCAGCCAAAGCAGGCGCGGCGAGGCCGATGATCAGCGACAGGGCAAGCACGAGTCGGGCAATCATTCGTTGGCCGCCGTGTTCGGCCTGGCTGCGCCGGGCAGGTCCGACTTCACGATCACGCGATAGTCGCGAAGCAGATCTTGGTAGAATGCTTCTGCAGCCCGCTTGCGCCGGTCGTTCTCGAAGTCGCGAGCCACATCGCGGCGTACTTCGTCGAGAGCAGGTTTTCGGCCGGGAACCCGCTCGTTGATCCGGACCAGGTGAAGCCCGAACCCCGAGGCGAGAGGACCCTCCCACTTCCCGGCCGGAAGCCTGGCGAGAGCGAGCGCGAATTCGTCGCCGAAATCGCGCGCAATCTGGTCTTTGGGTGCTTGGGAGAGGGCTGCGGGAAGCAGCGTCTGCTCGCCGATCGAAGACGGATCGGCGCCTTGCGCGAGGCGGGACCTGGCGGACTTGATCGTGCCGCCAGTGCCCGGGCCAAGTTTCACGGGATCGAACATCACCTGTTCAAAGCTCAGCAGGGGAGGCACAGCATATCGATCGGCGTGCGAGTCCAGCCACCTCTGAAGCATTGCATCGGTTGGCGGCGCATCGGCGAGGCTTTCCTCGGCCAACACGTCCATCTTCTGCCGGACACGGCGCCGGACGACAGGATCGCCGTCCAGCAGGCCCAGGGCGACGCCCTCCCGGTAGAGCACTTCTTCCTGGACGTAATTGTCCAGCAGGCCGCGCATTTCGGCTGCAGTCGGCGGGCGCTGCCAGGCCGCGGCATATTGGCGGAAGATGTCGCCGACTACCGCGTCGTCAATCACGATTCGGCGGCTGTCGAGGCCCCGGTTTCCGCCAAGTCCGTCGAAGAGCGCGAACAGAAGGGCGCCGAGGAGCAGGAAGTGGACCAGCGGCTCGCGCGCCAGCCGGGCGAAGCCGCTTCGGGCTTCGGTTTCGCGGTGCCCCTGCGCGAGCCGGCCGGTGAGCTGATCCATCGTCTCGCCCGATCAGGCCGGGGAATACCAGATGGGGGAGGTGACGGCCCGTTCCTGCTGGGTCATCGGCACGCCCGGGGCCATTTTCACCTTGAACCGCACGGCGTCGTAGAGCGTCCAGCGCGGTGTCGGGATTTCGACCACGCGGAGATAATAGAAGGCGCGCTCCTTCGGATTGAATTGCGGGTCGCGAAACCAGCCGACAAGCTCCGGAGCACCGATACTGTTGCTGTATTTGGCGGTCGCCAGGTCGACGGTGTTGCCCATCGGTGGCAACTTCCCGCCCGGCCCGGGTTTGCGATTGCCGCTCCACTTGACGTCGAAGATCTTCTCGTGGGTCCTGCCGGCCGCGTCGACCCAGCCCTTGACGACCTGCACGCGGTCGAGGTTGGCGCCCATTGGGTCCTTCATCGCCGCGAAAAGGAAAGTCGGTGACTTCCCGACCGGAGCAGCCTTGAGATCGCCGCCCATCGGCACTCCATTGGCATAGCCCGTCGCAACGAGGTTCCGGCCAGCGGCGCCAGGGTGATAGCCGAAGCCGCCGAAGAAGCGCACGGTGATGCGGGGGCCAGACGAGGCATAGGTCTCGCGCCTGAACATCGCGTCCCACAGGTCGGCGCGGGTATTCGACTTCGCCCAGACGCCGGTCAGACCCGCCGCCATCAGCGTCCAGTCCTTACGCATCCCAGCTTCTTCGGCCTTGTAGGCGTTGTTCCAGCGATTGGCGCTCGGCTCGTTGGTCGCGAACTTGCCGTAGAAGTTGTTCTCCTCGCCGCCGGTAGACAGCCCGTTGTGCGTGTCGGTGCCGCCGGCCGCGCCATATTTGAACGGGTTGCCCCCGAGCGAGGATACCAGTTTCATCCCGTTCTTGAGTGCGTCCCGCCAATATTCGGCATTGATGTCACCCGGCTTCTTGGCGTGACCGTCAAGGTCGGCGGTGTCCCAAATGCCGAATCCGGCGAATTCGTCGCTTGGGGCGAGGCCCGGGTGTGCCTCTCCCGTCCCCTTATACTGGTACAGCTCGTAGAGTCGTTCCCACCGCTCGCGAGCCGCGGCCCATTGGTTCGTCATCGGTGAGCCGTCGTAGCGGGCCTCGCGGAACATCCAGCCGTTGGACATATTGCCGTTGTGCGGAATGGCGAGCACCTTTCCGCCGGACTTGGCTTCCCAGTCGGCCAGCCACTTCCACAAGCTTTCCGGGTCGGTTCCCGCCCGGCCCGGTACCGCCGACACAAACGTGGTCAGCGGGAAGGTGGAACGCGTTTTGTCGGCCCCGTCGCGGAAGATGACGTTACGGTGAAGGTTTTCGCCGCGCTCGCCGTTGGAGGTCCATTCATACGCGATGAACGCAGTGAAGATTCCCGGCTGGTTGTATTTCTCCATGACGTCGACGTTCTTCTGCCAAGCCGAAACGAGCCATTTGGGATCCATCATGATCCCGGGCAGCTTCTTGTTGGCCTGTGCGCTTACAGCCTCCTTCTTGGCTGCGAGGTTTTCCTCGCGTGTGCCGCGCATCATCTCGTACCACCGCCTTGCCGTTGCATCAGCGAGCATTTCGCGGTTGCCGGCCTGCAGCTCATTAATCGTCCCCATGCCGTCGCTGTGCTCGGTGACCGCGATCCAGTCGAGCGGACGCTCGAGCTTCGCGTCGAGCCCGGTCGATGACTTGACCGTCTCGCCGCGCGCGAAGCGCACCGCGTCCTCGGGCGTGAGCGTCGCCCCGGCGAGGCCGGCATCCGCCGACCAGGAGCTATGAACGTGCTCGTCGCCCCACAACACGCGCTCGGGATATTTGCGGCTGGCATCGGGCAGGTAGGCACCTGCGTGTTGGACGTTGCCGGCGAACGGTGATTCCGCTTCGTTCCGAGGCTCGCCGCAGCCAGTCAGCAGCCCGAGGACCGACATAGTCGCAATCAGGACCCAAACCTTCATCTCACCCTCCCGCCACGTACCAGATGGGGGATGCCCAGGCGCGCTCCTGGATCGAGGCTGGCACGTCCGTGAGCAACGGAAGCCCGTGCTTGACGGCATCGTAAGTGGTCCACCGAGCCGTCGGGATTTCAAGGACGCGGGCGTAATAGACGGCGTTCTCGCCCGGCTTCCACGACCGGTCGGTCCAGCTGCCCATCAGCACCGGCGCGCCGATGCTGTTGCGATAGCGCGCCGTCGTCAGGTCGACCGTGTTCCCAACCGGGCCGACGCGACCGTTTGGCCCGCGCTTGCGCTTGCCTGACCAGGCAACGTCGATGATTCTCTCCTGCGCGTTGCCGTTGACGTCGACCCAGCCCTTGATGATCTGGATGCGGTCCAGGTTGGCGCCATTCGGGTCCTTCGACGCCCAGACAGTAAAAGTCGGTGGCCGGTCCATTCTTCGGAGCGTCCCGCCCATCGGGACTCCGAGCTTGTATCCTTGCTCGACCATCGCGCGCGGGGTGGCGGGCCGCCTGAGGCTGGCGCCGCCGAAGAAGCGCAACTTGATCCGTGTGCCCGACGTCGCGAAGGTCTCGCGGGCGGCCATCGCATCCCAGATCGCGCTACGTGTATTTCTGGTCGCCCAGACACCGGTCAGTGCGCCGAGATTGGCTTCGCGATTGACGATCCAACCGCCGACTTCCCCCGTGCGCCTCCGCTCGACGCTATCGTCGGCCCCGCCGTGAGTCCCCGCCGCATTGCTTTCGACGACATCGCCCGCGGCACCATTGTGGTTGTCGGTGCCGCCGGCGAAACCGAGTTTCCACGGATTGGCGCCGATGCTGCTTTGATAGGCCAGGCCCTTGATAACCGCCCAGCGTACGAAACTTTCCTTCTTGAAGGCGCGCCCGTTGAAATTCTGGATGCTCGGCGCGTTCTCGAAATCTGCGAATTCATCGGACGGCCAAAGCGACCCAACAACCTCTGAATTGCCCTTGACCTGCATCATCTCGATGAGCGGCTCCCATTTTGAGCGGCGCTCGGCATATTCGCGCGTCAGCCGCCGGCCGGCATTGTCGACCGGTTCAAACATGAGACCCTTGCTGGCGTTGCTGTTGTGCGGGATGGCGAACAGCCGCGACCCCCGGGCCTCCTGCTCCGCCATCCAAGCCCACAGCTTTTCCTCATCGCTGGAATCGATTGCCGTGAACGGCAGGCCGGGCACGCGCGCATCCCGGAACAGGACGTTGCGGTGCATGTTTCCGCCCTTGACCACCGAGGTCCATTCGTAGCCGATCAGTGTCGTGAACCGGCCGGGCCGATAATGGTCGTTTGCCGCTTTGATGATCACGTCGCGCCACGCGCTCGCTGCTGTCCTGGGGCCTTTGTAGAAGGACATCTGACCCGGCTTTCCGGACCGCTGGTTGGCCTGGAACTCTTCGATGAACCAGCGTTCCCGGTCTTCGATGGTGCGGAGCTCACGCAGTTCTGCGACCTTCGGATCGCCGTGTCCGGGCGCGCCGGGGACCTGCGTTGTGAACATTTCGCCGAGATATTCGGCATGGTCGGTGACCGCGGCGAAATCGAGCGGCCTCAGGATATTATGCCGCTGCCCGTTGGGCATCACGTCCTCGCCCTTGGCGAAGCGATAGCTATCGTCAGGCGTCAGCCGCGCGCCGCCGATATAAGCGTCGAGGGAATAGCTCGTATGGACGTGGGTTTCGCCGAAATAGGCGTCCCGCAGGGGGTTCTCCGGCACGGCGGCCTCGAGCAGCGCAAAATCCGGCTCTGCTGCGTTCACTACACTAGGCAGTGAAGGCTCGGCTCTCAAAAATATCCACGTTGCCAGCCCGACCAGAGCGGCGGATGCGGCGATTGCTGATCGCATGACGATCAGAACCCGAAAGCGAGGTTGAAGGCGATGACGTCGCTTTCGAGACGGCGCCTGGCACCGAATTCGTGGACATATTTCAGCTTGGTGGACAGCGGGTGGCGGCCGACCTTCGTCTGGTAGGTGAGGATCGGTCCGAAGCCGAAGACCCGCGCCTCGAGGGTTTTCGCCCCGATTGTCCGCTGGAAGCTCTCGGCGCCGGAGCCGCTGTCATTCCCAAGCTGCTGGTACCAATAGCCCTGGGCGCCGAACGCGAATCCTTTCCTGGTGTGCTGCAGTGCCGCCAGTTCCAGGTGCATTTCCGGCGCTGTCTGATAGTCGGTGGCATCGTTCTTGAACGAAAAAGTGACGCCAAGGGCCGACGAAACTTCGATCCCGCTCTTGCGGTTCATGTGCGTGAAGCTGAAGGTCGGGTCGATCGCGACGCGGTTCTTGCCGAAGCTCAGGACCTGGATCTTGCGGTTCGGAATGTCCACCGCGGCCTTCTCGTAAAAGCCGGTCGGAACGAAGACGCTGACCGCCAGCGCGTAATGGTTCTTTCCCTCGTCCCAGCCGAGCATGGGCGTCACGGTCAGGTCGCCGAAGCCCGTGTCCGAATCCCTGAAAGCGATATCGAGGTCCCGGTCGACGAGCGTGCCGCGAAACTTCAGCCGGCCCGAGACGATGGGGACGGTGAAGGTGACCGCCGGGCGGCCGCCAAGGATCTTCCCCTTGAAGCCCTGCGTCAGATTGACCTTGGTCACCCAAAGGTTGGCATTCACGTCTGTCAGTGCAGCGCCGCCAATCGCCAGGAAGTCCACGTCACCGTCGATGTGGAGGACATCGGTAGACAAATATGTGCCCGGCGGCGGCACGATTCCCGACAGGCTGTCGCGCGAGCCGAGCAGATAGGCGCCGCTGCCCCCCTCGGTGGCCAACGCCGGCTCCGCAAGAAGCAAGGCCGCGCAAGCGCTGGCAGTACGAAGCGGTGTCCTCACGGGGCCCTCCGACGCGGCCGCGCGCTGAGAACTCAACGACGCCGCCATTGCTAACCCATATCAAGGCGCAACTTGGGAGCGGCTATCGGGGCAAACCCTGAAATGCCCGGCGTGCCGCCACTGGGAAGCGGCGGCCGGCGAAAAACGAACCTAGAGGCACGCCTCCAGGTACGGCTGGTCGAAGCCGAACTGCTTGGCCTTCTCCAGCGTGTAGGGTCGAAGGCCCATCGAGCGATACTCGCCGACGATCCGGCCGTCGGGGCTCTCGTCGAGGTACTCGAACTTGAACAGCTCCTGGGTGACGATGACGTCGCCCTCCATCCCGATCACCTCGGTGATGTTGGTCGTGCGGCGCGAACCGTCACGAAGGCGCTTCACCTGGACGATGAGGTCGACCGAATCCGCGATCTGGCGGCTGATCGCCTCCTTCGGGATCTTGATGTCGCTCATCATCACCATGTTCTCCATGCGCGCCAGGCATTCGCGCGGGGAGTTGGAGTGGAGCGTGGCCATCGAGCCGTCGTGGCCGGTGTTCATCGCGGCGAGCAGGTCGAAGCACTCGGCGCCGCGGATCTCGCCCAGGATGATCCGGTCGGGGCGCATACGAAGGGCGTTGATGACAAGGTCGCGGATGGTGATCGCGCCCTGGCCTTCAAGGTTCGCAGGGCGGGTTTCGAGCGGGAGCCAGTGCGGCTGCTGAAGCCTGAGCTCGGCCGCGTCCTCGATGGTGATGACGCGCTCGCCCGGGTCGATCATTTTCGACAAGGCGTTGAGCATCGTCGTCTTACCCGAACCCGTGCCGCCCGAGATGATGATGTTCATCCGGGAGGCGCCGGCGATCTTGAGCACTGTCGCCATCTTCTCCGACATCGATCCGAACCCGCGCATCATGTCGATGGTGATCGGCTTTTCGGAGAATTTGCGGATCGAGATGGCGGTGCCGCGAAGCGACAGCGGCGGGATGATGACGTTGACGCGGCTTCCGTCCTGCAGGCGGGCGTCGGCGAGCGGGGTCGTCTGGTCGACGCGGCGGCCGACCTTGTTCACGATCCTCTGGGCGATCTGGAACAGATGCTCCTCGTCTCGGAACTGGATTTGCGCGAGTTCCAGCTTGCCCTTGCGCTCGACGAAGCACTGGTCGGGCCCGTTGACCATGATGTCGGAAATGTTCGGGTCGGCGAGCAATTCCTCGAGCGGGCCGAGGCCGAGAAGCTCGTCGACGAGGACCTTCTCGAGCGCGAACTGCTCGCGGCGGTTGAGGGTGATCTTCAGCTCGGCAAGGACTTCCGAAATGATCGGCCGGAATTCCTCCGCGAGCTCGTCCTTGCTGAGGGTCGCGGCGGCCTCCGGGTCCACGCGCTCGAGCAGGCGCGGAAGAACCTGTTCCTTGATCCGGTGGACCGAGGCCTCGAATCCTTCCGACTTGCTGCTCGCTTGGCTGCCGCTCGCGTTCTGGCGGCTGTTCAGCCGGTCCATCGCGCCGCCGGGCGGGTTGGCGGGAGCATCGGATTCAGGGGTCTCGAACTGACCCGGCAGTTCCTCGACCGGCGGGAACTGATCGCCGCCGGGGACGGACGCCGCGGCGGGGCCGCCGCTTCCCTTCATCGGCTTGGCGACGCCGAACGTCGGCCGCTGGCCGACGGACAGACTGCCACGCTTTCCGAATGCGCTCATGCTCACCCCGATCGAATCCGCGGAAACAGGATCGGGATAGCCGCGAATGTTTTAGGAAAAGCTAACCGCGTTTATTTCTTCGAGGACGCGGCCGAAGAGGGCTATTCGCCTGCCTTCTCCGCCAGGATCGTGAGCCCGTTGGCGCCCACCTCGGCGAACCCGCCGCTGACCGGGATCCGCTCCGGCGCGGCGCCCGCCGCGCGATAGACGGCGACGTCCTCTCCTTCGCGAAGCACCGTCATGTAGGGCGCATGGCCGGCCATGATGCCCGACTGGCCCTCGGTGCCGGGGACGACCACCATGTAGACGTCCTCCGACATGATCAGCCGGTCGGGGGTCACGAGCTCGAAGTGCAGTTCAGCCATCGGCCTTAAGCCTCCTGGGCCAGCTTCTCGGCCTTGGCGACGGCCTCCTCAATCCCGCCCACCATGTAGAAGGCGGCCTCGGGCAGGTGGTCGTACTCGCCGCTGACGACCGCCTTGAACGAGCGGATCGTGTCCTCGAGCTGCACGAACTTGCCCGGAATGCCGGTGAACACCTCGGCGACGTGGAACGGTTGGCTTAGGAAGCGCTGGATCTTGCGCGCGCGGCTGACCGTCAGCTTATCCTCTTCCGAAAGCTCGTCCATCCCGAGAATGGCGATGATGTCCTGAAGGCTCTTGTACTTCTGGAGGGTCGCCTGGACCGCGCGGGCGGTCTCGTAATGCTCCTGGCCGACGGTGCGCGGCTCGAGAACGCGGCTGGTCGAATCCAGCGGGTCGACGGCCGGGTAGATGCCGAGCTCCGAAATCGCGCGCGAAAGCACCGTCGTCGCGTCGAGGTGGGCGAACGAAGTCGCCGGCGCCGGGTCGGTAAGGTCGTCGGCGGGGACGTAGATCGCCTGCACCGAGGTGATCGAGCCCTTGGTGGTCGAGGTGATCCGCTCCTGCAACGCGCCCATGTCGGTTGCAAGCGTCGGCTGATAGCCCACGGCGGATGGGATACGGCCGAGAAGCGCCGACACTTCCGATCCCGCCTGGGTGAAGCGGAAGATGTTGTCGACGAAGAACAGAACGTCCTGGCCCTCGACGTCGCGGAAATATTCGGCGAGCGTCAGGCCGGTGAGGCCGACGCGGGCGCGGGCGCCCGGCGGCTCGTTCATCTGGCCGTAGACGAGCGCCACCTTCGAGCCCTCGGACGTCGCATTGCCGTCCTTGTCCTTGGCGATGACCCCGGCCTCGAGGAACTCGTGATAAAGGTCGTTGCCCTCGCGGGTGCGCTCTCCGACGCCCGCGAACACCGACGTTCCGCCGTGCCCCTTGGCGATGTTGTTGATCAGCTCCTGGATGAGCACGGTCTTGCCGACGCCCGCGCCTCCAAACAGGCCGATCTTGCCGCCCTTCGCGTAAGGCGCGAGCAGGTCGATGACCTTGATGCCTGTGACGAGGATGCTCGTTTCCGTCGACTGGTCGACGAACTCCGGCGCGTCCTTGTGGATCGGGGAAGTGCGGTCGCTGCCGATCGGGCCGAGCTCGTCGATCGGCTCGCCGACAACGTTGATGATCCGGCCAAGCGTCTTGGGGCCGACCGGGACCTCGATCTGCGAGCCGGTGGCGCGGACTTCCTGGCCGCGGGTGAGGCCGTCGGTCGAGTCCATCGCGATCGTGCGGACCATGTTTTCGCCGAGGTGTTGGGCGACCTCGAGCACCAGGCGGTTGCCTTGGTTGTCGGTCTCGAGCGCGGCGAGGATCGGCGGTAGCTCGCCCTCGAAGGCGACGTCGACGACGGCGCCGATGACCTGCGCCACTCGGCCGGTCAGATTGTGCGTCTGAACGGTCGCCTGCGGCTTGTCGGCCGGCTTTGCGGCCTTCTTCGTGCGGGGCTTTGCGGGGGCGGCGGTGGCCATCTTGTTCGTGGTCCTCTTTTGCAAAGTCTAGAGCGCTTCGGCGCCGGAAATGATCTCGACCAGCTCGGTCGTGATCGCTGCCTGGCGGGTCCGGTTGTACTGGATCGTCAGGCGGTTGATCATGTCGCCGGCATTGCGGGTCGCATTGTCCATCGCGGTCATCTGCGAACCGTAGAAGCCGGCCTGGTTCTCGAGCAGCGCCCGGTAAATCTGGACAGCGATGTTGCGCGGCAGGAGCGCGGAGAGGATTTCCTCCTCGTCGGGCTCATATTCGACCATCGCGTTGCCGGCCGGCGCTGCGGCTTCAGCGCCTTCGCCCGAAGGCTTGATCGGGATGATCTGCTCGACGACCGGCTCCTGCACCAGCGTCGACTTGAAATTGGCGTAGGCCAGGTGCGCGACGTCGAAGCGGCCGCTTTCGAAGCGGTCGACGATCTCGTCGGCGACCGCCTGGGCGACGTCATAGCTGGGGGCCTTCATCTCGGTGGTGTCGTGCTGGCCGACGATCGCCTTGGGATAGAGGCGCTGTATCACCGGGCGGCCCTTGCGGCCGACAAGGAAGAAATGGACGGTCTTGCCGGCGTTCATCAGCTCCTCGGCCTTGCGGCGAACCGCGCGGACGATGTTGCTGTTGAACGCGCCCGCGAGGCCGCGGTCGCTCGTGACCACGACGATCAGGTGCGTGTCGTCCTTGCCGGTGCCGGCGAGGAGCTTCGGGCTCTCGGGGCCGACGGCGACCCGGCTCGCGATCGACTGCACGACGCTCCGCATCCGCTCCGAATAGGGGCGGGCGGCGGTCGCGTTCTGCTGGGCGCGCCGAAGCTTCGACGCCGCGACCATGTTGAGCGCCTTGGTGATCTTCTGCGTCGACTTCACCGAGCCGATGCGGATCTTGAGGGCCTTCAGGCTCGCCATCTTACGCGAACGTCTTCCCGAACTCCGTGAGAGCGTCCCTGAGCTTCTTCGCCGTATCGTCGTCGAGCTGTTTGGTCTCGCGGATCGTCTTCAGGATGTCGCCATGCTCCGAGCGGAGGTAGCTCAGCATCGCCGCCTCGTAGCGGGTGACCGCGCCGACCTCGATTGAATCGATGAAGCCCTGGGTGCCCGCGAAGATCGAGGCAACCTGCTCCTCGACCGGCATCGGCGAGAATTGCGGCTGCTTCAGAAGCTCGGTCAGGCGCGCGCCGCGGGCCAGGAGCCGCTGCGTGGCGGCGTCGAGGTCCGACCCGAACTGCGCGAAAGCGGCCATCTCGCGGTACTGCGCGAGCTCCAGCTTGATTGAGCCGGCGACCTTCTTCATCGCCTTGGTCTGCGCGGCGGAACCGACGCGGCTCACCGAAAGGCCGACGTTAATCGCCGGGCGGATGCCCTGGTAGAAGAGGTCGGTTTCCAGGAAGATCTGGCCGTCCGTGATCGAGATGACGTTGGTCGGGATGTAGGCCGAAACGTCGCCGGCCTGCGTCTCGATGATCGGCAGGGCGGTCAGAGAGCCGGCGCCATAGTCGTCGTTCATCTTCGCTGCGCGCTCGAGAAGGCGGCTGTGAAGGTAGAAGACGTCGCCCGGATAGGCTTCGCGGCCCGGTGGGCGGCGCAGGAGCAGCGACATCTGGCGATAGGCGACGGCTTGCTTCGAAAGGTCGTCGTAAACGATGACCGCGTGCATTCCGTTATCGCGGAAATATTCGCCCATCGCGCAGCCGGCATAGGGCGCAAGGAACTGCAGCGGGGCCGGCTCGGACGCCGTGGCCGCGACGACGATCGTATATTCGAGCGCGCCGTTCTCCTCGAGCGCCCGGACGATCTGCGCGACGGTCGAGCGCTTCTGCCCGATCGCGACGTAGATGCAGTAGAGCTTCTGCTTCTCGTCGCCGCTGGCGTTGACTTCCTTCTGGTTGATGAAGGTGTCCAGCGCCACTGCCGTTTTGCCGGTCTGGCGGTCGCCGATGATCAGCTCGCGCTGGCCGCGGCCGATCGGGACCAGCGCGTCGAGCGCCTTGAGGCCGGTCTGCACCGGCTCGTGGACCGACTTGCGCGGGATGATCCCGGGCGCCTTCACCTCGACGCGG
The DNA here is from genome assembly GCA_046566245.1 of Alphaproteobacteria bacterium. GTDB lineage: Bacteria > Pseudomonadota > Alphaproteobacteria > Sphingomonadales > Sphingomonadaceae > Sphingomicrobium. Next base: position 43,476 of record JBKHXB010000011.1, read on the forward strand.
CGGCGCTCGGTATATTCAATCGGGCCCTTGCCATCGATCGGGTTGCCGAGCGCGTCGACGACACGGCCGAGCAGGCCCTTGCCGATCGGAACGTCGACGATCGAGCCAGTGCGCTTTGCGGTCGAGCCTTCGCGGATTTCCTGATCCGAGCCGAAGATCACGACGCCGACGTTGTCGGATTCGAGGTTGAGGGCCATGCCTTTGATCCCGCCCTCGAACTCGACCATCTCGCCCGCCTGGACGTTGTCGAGCCCGTAGATGCGCGCGATTCCGTCGCCGACGGAAAGGACGGTGCCAACCTCGGCGACCTCCTCCTCGGCAGCGAAATTCGCGATCTGGTCGCGGATGACGCGGGAAATTTCAGCGGCGCGGATATCCATCTTCAGCCTTAGCCTTTCATCGCCTGGGCGAGTCTGTTGAGTTTGGTCTTGAGGGAGGAGTCGATCATCTGGCTACCGACCTTGACGATCAGGCCTCCCAGGATTTGCGGGTCGGTGCGCGCGTCGATCGCGACGTCGCGGCCGATCCGGGCCTTGAGCATGGCTTTGAGCTTGTCGAACTGGTCGTCGCTCAGCGGACGAGCGGAAACGACCTCGGCGGTGGTCTCGCCCCTGTGTTCGGCGGCAAGCCGCCGGAATGCGCGGATGACCTTCGGGAGCTCGCCCTTGCGGCCGTTGCGCGCCAGGACCTGCAGGAAATTGCCCGTGATGCGGTCGAGCCCGAGCTTCTCGGCCACCGCGGCGAAGGCCTTGCGGGCGTCGTCGCGGCCTACCAGCGGCGAAAGGACCATCTGGTGGAACTCGCGCGAATCGGCCAGCGCCTGGTTGAGAGCGTCCAGGCTCCGGGCAACCGAATCGATCTGTTTTTCATCGCGCGCCAGGCCGAACAGGGCGGACGCATAGCGTCCTGCTAAGCTGGCCTGAATGCCGCCGGAATTCTCCACGCGCCCAAAGCTCCAGAACTGGAATTTAGCCCATGAAAAAACGGGGCGTTGTTACGGGTTTAGCCCCGAACGCCCCCATGGGTCGGCGCGGCCCCTAGCAAGGGGTGCGGCGCGATGCAAGGCGGCGGTCGGCCTTCATTTCCGGTTTGATCGCAAGGCGCGGGAAGCGCCGGGCCAACTTACGCTCTAGGCAGGCGCAATGAACATCCTTGCACAGACCATCAGCCCGCCTAGACCGGAGCTTGTGAACAGCTTCGCAGCGATCGATGCCGACACCGCCTGGGAAGCCTTCATGCGCCGCGACCGCAGCTGGGACGGCCGCGTGCTCGTCGCGGTGAAGACGACCGGCATCTATTGCAAGCCGAGCTGTCCGGCGAAGCGCCCGAAGCGCGAGAACGTCGAGCTGTTCGAATCGGCGGAGCAGGCCCGCTCGGCCGGCTTTCGTGCCTGCATGCGCTGCAAGCCGGACGAAGTCGCTCGCGACCGAGAGGCGGTGGCAAAGGCCGT